>WTIA01000079.1 GCA_011522915.1 Methanobacteriota archaeon | reverse complement strand
TGGTGCGGGGGGTGAGATTTGAACTCACGAACACATCGTGACCGGATCTTAAGCCCGGCGCCTTTGACCACTCGGCAACCCCCGCTTAGCCGTTGCCCGACGCTTGGAATTAATGAATGAGTCGGGAGAAAATGATATTTTGAGTGTATTGAAATCAACTAGGGCAATCAATTATAATGCTACCAAAATAATGGGATGTTATGAGCAAATCAGCCGCTGTGGTGCTTGCCGCATTTTTTGTGATTTCTGCATTTGGCTATATTGTTCTTCAATCCAATTCTGAAGATTCTGATGATGCTGAGTCAAAGAATTTCCAGTGTGATGATGGAGAATACATCTCTTTGGAATTACAAAACAACGGGAACGAAGATTGCTCTGATGGCTCTGACGAAGACATAATTGATCATTCCAAACACGCTCATGCAGCGCCTGTGTTGGAAGCAATTCTTGTCGAGGTTGAAGGTGAACAATTTGTTACAGGTAACGTGATTCATGACCACCCAATGGAGGTAAGAATCAATTGGGTATTGGTTTCAGCAGAAGGAACGTTATCTGGTAATAATTTAGCAACGGATATGAATGGTGCTTGGACTTTTGATATAGATGTAGAAAATAGAACTCAGAACATCTACATTACTTTCAGAGCTCATAACCTTCCAGAAGATACATGGTCAGATAATCTAACTATCACAATCGAAGCAGATTCTACTGAAGTCAATAATACAGTTGGAGATGATGGTGTGAGTGAAAATCAAACCGGAAATAATACAGAAAACAATACCTCCAACAATAACACGAATGACGGGGATGGAAATTACACAAACAACACGACCTTTTTGCCACCAGGTATGCATAATTTCACAATTTTACAGTCAATAAATGGTGAAGAGGTTAATCGTTCCGTTTTGGTGCACGTTCCCAGTTTTTCTGATGAAGCATCAAGTCATCCACTGGTGTTTGGGCTCCATGGAAATGGTGGACAACCGTCACAATTTGTGGGAGGCTGGTTAGATGATTTAGTCGAGGAGTTTGGCGTAATTGCGATCTATCCAGAAGGGGTTGAACGCTCGTGGAATTTAGGCAAAGAAACATCTCAAGCAAATGAGTTTGAATTCTTTGACGAAGTATTTTCTTTACTCTCTACATACTCAAATCTAGACAGTAGTCAACGTTATGGAGTCGGAATCTCGAACGGTGCTGGGATGCTCCACACATTGGGCTCTTACAATAATTCGTTTAACGGAATTGTTCCAATCGTTACAAGTTTGACCACTGAAAATCAACCTTCAGAAGGAGGGTCCTATCCTGCAGTTCTTCAGATTCTTGGAGAGGATGATGGACTTGTGCCGATTGATGGAGGAGTCGGAGTAGCTGGTCATGAATTTTTATCTGCAAATCAAAGTCTCAGCACTTGGGCTTCACACAATAATTGTACGCAGACACCAGAACAAAATGTTTTGAATGACGCCTCATATCACTCACTCTATAGAAATTGCATTGAAGGTAAAACCGTTCAAGGATATATCGTAAACAGTGCCGGACACAGCATACCACCTGACTGGAATGGTGGTCTAAAAAATCTGGTTTGGGATTTCATTTCTTTAACGATGTTTGGTGAAGAAATAGTTGTTGGATGTATGGATGAATCAGCATCAAATTATGACCCAATGGCAAATCAAGATTCGCCAGAAATGTGCAATTATGACCAAGAAGAATCTTACGATGCAACCGATTTAGCACAGTTTTGGATGGACTTTTTCCAATGTCAAACAGGTGGCGATCGTCCTGCTGTTGACGATTTGACAACCTCAAATGTTGAATTACACCAATGCGAGGTATCAATAACGCTCAACGAGACTCACCTAATAATTACAACAAATGGTCTGCCAAACCACGACTTCGAGTCAACCCTAGCTTGTTCCCAAGCAGGAGATTGTGCAACCGCTCAATCCTACACATGGTCAATACCTCGAAGTCCAGTTAACGATACTATTGGAGGTCATGACAGTACAAATTGCCCCGAGGCTAATGGGGACAAAGAGTGCGCCCCAGATAGAGGAGCAGTTGCTGTTGCAATCAATGGCGTGCCAATTTATGGTCCAGAAGATGGGCCAGGAGGCGATGCTGTTGCCTCTCACCATGGTGTTTTCAACGAAGATCGCCAACCGATTGAATTGGGAATTTGTCACGGCCATGCTGCACAAGGTGGAACTTATCATTATCATGCAGATGCAAATTGTATGCACTGGCATCCAGAAGAAGGAGAGTCTATAGAAAATGATTACGACGATTCCACCATTCAAGCCGTTGCACAAAATACCAATGATGGAAACCATTCTAAGGTAATTGGAGTGGCATTTGATGGCTACCCAATCTACGGATTTTGGGGCTATGATGAACAAATGAATGTAGTTGAGATGAAAAGTTCATACCAATTGAAAGCAGGAGAAACTGGATACAATGGAATTGATTCTTACGAATACGTCGAAGGGCTAGGGCATCTGGATGCTTGTAATGGTCACTTTGGCCCAACTCCTGACTTCCCTCAGGGAATTTATCACTATCACACAACAATGCAAAATGGTAACGGGGAAATGGGATTCCCGTACTTCCTAATCTGCTATCATGGCGAGGCCGACATGTCGAGTGAGGCTGGAGAAGGCCAAGGTGGCGGTGATGGAAATTGCGACGGGCATGGTGAAACATGGGGGCCAGGAATAGGACCGCCACCTCCCGGTTGTGAAGGCGGGGCTGGTACACAATCCTCAATTTCCCAAATTTCAACAGAGCTGGTTTTTGACCCAACTGTGCTGATAATTTTGCTGCTTTGTGTTGCAACAGGGGCATTGGTTCGGAAAACAAGAAATCACCCGTAGGGTGACTATCTTTGCACACATTGAATGCAAAACGGTTTAACACCCCAAAGCAGACGGGATATTCATGCGCATGCTGAAATCGAGGGTTGTCCCTGTCGTCGTTCTGCTAATGTTGCTTGCTTCAACTCTACCTGCTGTAGATTTTGAAGTAATGGAAGAAATTCCAGAAGTAAAGCAAACTCCGGCTAACCTAGAGACATACAACCTGTACCTTGGTGACGAGGGCGAATCAGGTGGAGACGGGTCCGTCACAACCGAGGAGCCGGACGGTAATCATCGGGAAGCAAACATCCTATCAGGGGTCGACTTCCGTTCCAACGATTTAATCAGCGACTTAACCGTTTACGGACAAGGTAGCGCAACAGAAATACACCTCTACGTTTATCTTCAATTCAAGGGTCAAGAGCAATCTACAGCGGAGTTGACATTCACATTGAATGCTGTTGGTGGAGCAACTTACACAGAAACCATTTCATTAGATGACCCTTGTAACAGCGGTTTCCTTAACAGCGATTGTTCGTGGACTCTAAACGAGGTCTTCTTTGACGTACCTGAAGATGGTTTCACGATTGAAAAAGGTGCTCAATTGAGGCTCCAAATAGACGGGTCTGCAACATGTGAAGGGCAAGGCGGAATAGGCCAATCAGGTGAATGTGAAGTTCTAGTTGCATACGGAGATGTGGAGCAAACCAATGGTTTCTCACGTCTTTCACTGAAAGCAAATGCCTTGGCAGATTCTAGCGTTAAAGTTCACGCACCGGGAGGTATTTGGACAGATGCAGAGCAACTTGAGTGGTCTCCAAACCACCGTCCTGAGTTCAGAACGATTCAGTTCTCTGTCGATGTTAGAGATGCATTTGGAAGAGATGATATCAATTCTGTAAATCTAGTTCTTACTACCCCATCAGGTGCTTCCACCGTTTTTGACAAAGAAATGGATGAAGATCTACGATTAGACAATAACGGCCTAGTCGGTAATTACACATGGACATACGATGCTGGTATCGCATCAGGAAAATACAATCTTTCTCTCGAAATAACTGACGTCCAAGGACACGTTGTCGTGTTCCGTCACGTGGGCATAGAATTCATGGAGTATGGAATGTACCTTTCCCTACCTGTTGACCAACCCGACACTATGTTAATCGCTCCAGGTCAAACTAGTACTGTTGAATTCATGGTCGAACACACCGGCACAGCAGGTGTTCAAATGGATGTCGAATTCGATTTGTTTACATCTCTGCCGTCTACATGGTCTGACCCATATTGGGACCAACCTGCAGGTTACTCTTTGTCTGGAGGCGGATCATTTGCTATAGCCATTCTTAGCATTAACACACCTGAAGGCGACTTGTCTACAGCCCCTGATAGAATAGAAGTTTGGGCTCGTGGATTTGTAGAAAACGAAGACAACGTTGTAGAGGAAGTGGTCGTTGAAAAGATAGTTCTAGATGTTGAAGAAGTTGGAGTCTACGCTCCTCCACGCTTGGATGTGTTTGAGGATGTAGAGCGCCAAATCCAGATTGCTGATTCAAACAGGCCAGAGGCGTTCGATGAGACTATTTCGCACTATATTGATTCAGACACAGTTGGTTCTGGCGAACCGTTCTACATCGATTTATTCAATGCTGGCTTTGATACTGACATGTACAGGTTGAAAGTTGAGGATGCACCCAGTTCTAGTTGGTCTTACACGTTCGTTGATAACGATACAGGCACCGACTTGGTTACAGAAGGACCTTATGCGATAACTCCGGATATTGGGTCACATGAAATTCTCCCACTCAGATTGAACATTTACCCTCCAACCAACAGAGATGATGTTGACATTGGGCTATTTACGATAATCTGCTACAGCGCAGGTGATGACCAACTATACTCTTCAGTATCTTTCACAGTTCACAGAACATTCGGAATCCTAGCAGAAGTAATCTCAGATTCAGACGGCCAAGAAATCGGCACAGTAGGACCTGTCGACCCCGGTGCTGAGGTGAGTTTTGATGTTAGAATTACAGACAGCACTGAAGAGATTGGAGAGAATACTTGGAGAGTTATTTCTCCGGGCAAATTAGACAAGAATACCGATGCAGAAGATGGAAACCCAGCTTACGGTACTTGGGATTACTCAATCACTGATGATACAGGAGCGGATGTAGTCGCTATACAACTTAGCTCTGGAGAAACTGGAGATATTAAAGTCACTATTGGAATGCGTGACCAAGTTCTTGCAGGGAATCACACTCTCTACCTGCGCATAACTGAAGAGGTCTCAGAAGGTGAACCAAGATACTTCGACTTACCCCTGAAAATCGAGGTTAAAGAAGAGGTGCTTCCTGGCAGAATCTTCATTGAGAGAGTCACTGAATTGACACCTTTCCTGCCAAATGCTGAGCAATCCTATGAGTTCAGGGTAGAAAACTCAAACAACATTCTTCTCGATGTAATCATCTCAGCTGAAGATCTACCAGATGGATGGAACGCCGGATTCACCACCAGCGGCTCAACTCAACAAGGAAATACTATCCTTTTGAAAATCGATCCGTTCACGACAAGTGAATTCACAATGATTTTGACAGCCCCTGATGATGTTGTTCCCGGAGAAGAAATCGTTGTGATTTTATCAGTCGAACCGGTTGACAGCGAGATAAGCACATCTCAGTTGAAACAAAGCCCGCAGTTCAAATTCACAACATCCTGTGAAGGAGTAGAATGCTTCGTTAATTCAGCATTGAATTTCGACAGTCCGCAAGTGGTTGGACTCTATGTGGGAATTATTCTAATCGTGTTCTTGGCTGTATACAGAAGAGGTCAAAACTCAGCACGTGAAACGGCATTCTACGAGAAGGAAGAAGCATCATTCGAATCATTCGGAATGGAATTAGAGGATATTCCAGACGTAGTAACTTCAGATGACGATTTTGACATGGAAGATGATTTGGAATTGCTCGACGATTTGGAAGACCTTTGAGTTGTAAATTCAGTATAATTTCTCCCCTACGGGGAGAATCTGAAACGAATTTTGTATGAACATTGTTCCATTTCCCTTAAGTGCCTTTGAGTCAACCGTAGATATGGTGTTAGCCCTGCGTATGTCCTCCATCCAATCGTCAGCGCGTCCAAAATTGGTTAGAGAAATCGATAATCACAAGATGAAATCGATGTGCTTAGCGCTATTGATGCTATTTTCAACGATTGCATCGATAGAGTTCGTTTCTTTTACGGCTCTGGCCTCAACAGACCAAGATGGAGATGGTCTGACATACGGACTCGAATATCTGATTAATACCCAACCAAATGATTGGGATTCAGACAATGACCAACTTCCAGATGGATGGGAGTGGCAGTACGGACTCGATCCGCTTTCGGCATCAAATAATGATGGAGCTATAGGAGACCCAGACGGCGATGGTTTCTCCAACCTTCAGGAGTACAATTACAACCAGCCATCTAACTGGGACTTAACCTCGACATCAACAGTTCTCGACAACGGTGTTTGGTGGAATGGGACAGTGCCGGTTAACAATTGGGACGAAGAAAACGCAATGCAATACAACCAACTTGCATGTGGAGATGCTGGTTCTGATGGAACTGGTAGCGTAATTCTGTGTGATGAAGACCCAGTTGGAAACATATGTACCGATGGATTCGATAATGACAAGGACGGAATGGTTGATTCCAACGATAATGACTTCGATGGTGACGCAGACTGTTCTTCCAATGATGACGACGGCGACGGTGACATAGATGAAGATCCAAACGGTTGGGATACGGATGGCGACGGAATGCCAGACGGATGGGAAGCATCAAACGGACTTAATGCTACATCTGCATCAAACGCAGATGGTGCAAACGGTGACCCTGATGGGGACGGACTAATCAACATCTACGAGTACGTCAACCCTTCATGGACTACCACTTGTGGTGGACAACCATGTTACAGACCTGGCCCATCAGGTTCGTACACTGAAACAACAACACCATGTTCACCTCATTTGGGTATCGGCCCGGGTGGTTGCGCTACATTGACTGCAGAAACCGATGGAATAACCTCTACAAATCCATTGGATTCTGACACAGACAATGATGGATTAAATGATTCACACGAGGCACTTACACTCCTAACAGACCCGACCAATGTCGATACAGACGGTGATGGAATCAACGATGGAGTCGAAATTAATGGTCAATATGGTTCACCTCCGCAAGCAAGCGATCCAAGAAACAACAATACTGATGGCGACGCATTTGATGACGGCGATGAAGATAAGAATGGAAACGGCGTTATCGACTCTAATGAAACAGACCCTACACGCAGAGAAGATTCTGGAGACTTCGATAATGATGGTTTGGAGAACTGGCAAGAAAATCTGTCATGTACACTATGGAACGTTGCAGATACAGATTTCGGCGGAGTAAATGATGGTGATGAATCCAACGTGACTCATGGCACGGACCCTTGTGACTCCCTGATTAATTTCGCAACTACGATTGTCTCTTACAATACAGGAACCAGTCAGTTATCTGTAACTGATGGTTCAGGATTCAGTCCCGGTGGTGGTATAGGATACTACAACAACTCTGGTACGTATACACAATTCAGTTATTCTCAAGAAGTAAATGACGTCTTGCAGTTCGTATCACCTGCACCGCCTTCAGGTGTAACAGTAGTAGAGAGTTGGAATAACTCATGGTGTCATGACATTTCTGGGGGCGCTTTTCCAAATTACTGTGATGACGATTACTCAGATTCAGATGGTGACGGATTAGCCGACTGGGAAGAAACCCTCGGTGTGTTTGGCTATTTCTCAAATCCAACTCTAGCCGACTCGGATGGAGACGGAGAAAACGACTTCGATGAAGTGATTGGGGGAACAGATCCTTTGGAGCCATGTCAAAACGGACTGGACAATGACCTCGATGGTTTGAACAATTACTTCGAAGAAACCACGGGCTGTGATAACTCTTGGATTGGAATCACTAACGGTAGCCAAGATGCATGGGTTACAGACCCTAATGCGTCAGACACAGATAATGGTGGAATATTCGACAGGCAGGAATACTTTGATTCAACAAATCCAGAAAATAATCCTCAAGATGACGTATTCCCTGATGACTTCGATGGCGATGGAATTCCTGATGCCGTTGAAAATCAAACAGGGACTGATTGGAGAAATCCTGACACCGATGGCGGAGGAATGATGGATGGTGATGAGTGTACCCAAGAATTCTGGTTCGTGAATTGTCAAAATTCACCGTTTGATCCATTCGACCCAACAGACGATATAGTCGAGAATGATGTAGTATTTTGGGCAAACAATACCAGCGGTGTTGTCGATTTAGATAGAACTCACCGCTGGAGAGTCAGCACCTATGATTTCTACACCGGAGCAGCTTATGGGCTTGAAACCGGAGTTCGCGTCGCTGAAGACATTACTATTCCATACACAAACAACTCAAATTTAGCTTCTTCAAGTTACTCAAATGATACAGTAGCATGGGAAGTTGAATTCCCAAGTCCAGTAACTGGAGGAATGGTTCCAATGCCGGCATACCTATTCAACATAACATTCTACACGGATGCTAGTTTGGTTATGTCTCGTACAAATGATACTCACACTTATGGTGTTTCATCGGGAATTTTGGAAACGGTCTGGGTAGAAGAGTACGAATATTGGTTTGACTGGTCATCACTTTCAGCAAACACAATTGCTGGAACAAATTCAAACTATGAATTAACTGTACCTGACACCTTAACCAATCTATCCTTACCGAGTTCTTATGCATTGAATGTTACAAATGAAGTCATTAGCGACGCTGGAGCAACCGATGCTTACTCCAAAGCAAATGCGATTGCTACCTTCCTTAGAGACGGTAATGCGACCTTTGACTTCAAGAGAAATTACAACGGTAGCGGTGCTGCATCAGAAGCAGACATCACCTATGACATGCTCTTCCGTGCCAGAGAAGGTACTTGCTCTGAGTTCACAACTGTATTCGTGACTATGGCTAGATTAGCAGGCCTTCCTGCAAGATTTGTATCGGGATACACCGGTGGTTCTTGGACTGGTAATGGATACGCTGTCTATGGTGCTAATCTTGCACAATGGGGAGAAGTTAGGCTAGAGATGAGCGCAAGTAGCGGTGGAGATGATTTGGGATGGATTCCATTCGACCCTTGCCCCGCACCAGAAGAAATTGAAGTTGTCAATCTGACTTGGACGCCGACAACGTACGATAGGGATGGAAACTCCGAGGTCACGGTTACTGGAACACTTCAGTATGTAGAAAACAGCACTGGAGTTTCAGGTATTGATCTCTTTGGCTATGTCGTATCGGTACCAGACGTTGTAAACGTACCAGGTTCTGCTGCAACAGGTTCCAATTTGTTTGGAGGATTTACCACCGATTCAAATGGTGATTTCACAATAAACGGTAGTATGTCGGAGCCAGTCGCGCCGGGATATGCGAGTATCGTATTGGAGACAACAAGAAGCGGTTACATAGGAAATGATGGAATCGATTTGGGCGTTTTTATTAACATAACAGATGATTCTGTCATCACTCATCTCGAGCCTGCGCAGGTGGACCAGCCAGTACTTGGAGCTGGAGCGACAACGGTTCTTTCGGGTAAATTATTGTTTGAAAATAATAATTCAAACGGTTCAGGAGCCTTAGGAGATTTAGATGTCTGGCTAGAATTCACATCATCTGAAGATGGATTAACCAATCTCACAGGAGATGTTGCACAAGATGGTACTTGGACAATGAACGTCACATTGGATGAATTAGAGACTAAGACAAATCTTTCAGCAACATTAGGATTTAGTGGTTGGCAAGATACTTCGCAAACAGTAGGCGGACCACAATTCCATCTAAGACCTACTTCAAACTCGATTACTTTGGATATCAGAGATGCTCCTAACCTAACTGCTACTATCGAAGGACCGGGTACCAATAATTCGATTTTGCAAATTGATGAAATTGTTTACATCAATGGAACAGCACAATCTTTTGGTGCAACACCAACTGCACTTTCAGGAAACCTTTCGTTCGGTATGAGAGAACTTAACGGTGGAGGTACTTTCATAGAACTTTTCAATCAATCAGTTAATGGAGCATTCACAATATCTCACGTTTTGGACATCAATACCACATTTGTAAGGGCGGGTGATGTCGAACTTGAGTTGGTATTCTATCCAGATAGTCTTGATGCTACCGATGCTTTGAATACATCGGGAACACCTTGGTTCTTGCAAGGAATCTTGTTCTTTGATTTACAGGCGAACTCACAATTGCGAGGTCAAGATGTAGGAATCATTGTTCAGGTATCAGATCACCTCGGAAGCCAGTTGGATTTGAACCTAACAGGAACATTCACATTTGACTTTGATGGCTCAACTGTGAATACTACAACAGACCCAGATTCGAGCACACTTTCCCCTACCTTTTCAACCGCATCCAATCTCGCTGCTGGGGATTATACCTTTGACATGGAATTTGGTGGAAATGAATTCTATCTTGCATCATCCAACTCAAGTTTCTTGAGAATAATGGGTACAGTAGATATCACAGTCACAGTTATTGATGATTGGACATACTTAGGAAATACAACTTGGGTAATTGGAGACGTTACCGATGACGTCTTGGGAACAGCTGTCACAGGAAATGATTCTTTCATCATTGCACAACTGATGACTGTAGATGGTCAGGTTTTCGACCTAGCAAGTGGATTGCTAAACAACACCACAGGTTCGTACAATCTGTCAATAACTGCTCCTACTACACTTGCTTCGGGTGTATACGATGTTGAAATTTTGACCGATTTCGATTCGGTTGCACAGCCTGGTGGCCCTTACTACATGTGGGTTGATTCATCAACTCCGCCATCTCCGCCAAGCATCCCTTCAACAACCTGGGGTATTGAATCAGAAGTTAGGTTGGATGGTCAGCCTCCTAGTGATGTGATTGCTCAAATCAATGCTTCAATCGACTTAACAGTAAGAGTTTCCGACATTGCAGATAGATCCAATGTAACAGGTGCAACTGTAAATTATGTGATGGATTATGGTGGCGCAAACATCTCCATTGGCAGTGCAACAAGTGGTGCTGATGGAAATGCAACTCTGACTTGGACTGTCGGAGGAGTAGACCCAGGTCAATACGTACTAAGAATGCAAGTTGCAGATGACGTAAGTTCACCAAAGATTGCATCAGCAACTCGACATTACGGGAATTTCACCGACCTGAATGTAACGGTGCAAGTACCCTCCAACATAAGAGTGGATACAATTCCTTCGACGGTTACTGCTGGAGTTAATTTCCAAGTTATTGGCCAAGTAGAAGATGGAGATAATGCAAGTAGAAACCTGACAACGGCTGTTGCAATTGAAATGTTCTGGTTTGATAATCCAAACGAAAAATTAGTCAATGGAGTATTTACTTCCACGAATGGTAGTTTCAACCTATCAGTGCCTACAGATGTGTTGAACAATGGTACTTTGAGAGGCGACAGAGAACTCATAATTTCTGTAGTGGAAGATTCATCTCCGTTCTATCTTACCGACACCAGTAACCACTCGATTCTAGTTCAAGGTGTAACGGTATTTGAGAATGTACAACCTCTCAATCCGATTATTGTAAATCGTGGTCAGGACGTGGACATTACCACGCAATTAGTTGAATCCTCTAATATGTTCCAACCTCTTGGAGGTTATACCGTCGATGTTCTATTCGATGAAACATGGTTGCCGTCAAATACAACCGATGTTAATGGAAGAACTAATTTCACCTACACAGTGCCATTCGACCAACCTCTAGGTCTAATTACAATCTCGATTCTGTACAATGGTAGCTTTGACTTATTGTCGACCCAACGTAACTTGTCTACCGTCACAATTCGCTCAACCACAGTTATGGTGGTTGACCCGATTACCGCCAACCCGGTAGCAGGAGAATCTTTCACGATCAACGGTTCGATAGCCAGTGACAACGGAACCGCATTACAGTTGAGAAACGGTGATCCTCTGACAGCTAACGTATTGTTTACAATCAATAATGATGCGTCTGGATTCACGCTAACTGATGGAGCTATTCAGTCGGATGGAACTTGGAGTGCTACAATCACGCTATCTTCAGGATTTGCTGCAGGTACCCATGTTGCGGAAGCAACCTACATTCCTTCTGTAAATTATTATCTGGGCTCGAGTGCAAACCAATCATTCGACAGTCGAGGTTACACAATCCTGACTTTCGTAAGACCTACTCTGGACGGTGTAAACCAACCATCTCTCAACGATAGAACTGATAGAGGTGATGATGTAAATGCTCGTCTCCAACTCCTAGATAACACAGGTGCACCTGTAGTTGGTGTTCAAGTTACAGTTAATCTATCGGGAACTTCTGTTACCGTTAATGGCTTAACAGATAGTCTTGGTATAGTGGATTTGAACCTGACAGTACCATTCGATGCAGCAGTAGGATTCCATGACCTTGATGCTGAATTCCTTGGAACTCCTGGCACAACCGGACTTATTGGTGATAATGCAAGTGTCCAATTTGTTGTCTTAGCCCAGACCAACATCTCGATTACAAATAGCTCAAGCACAATTACTGCTGGAGACGTGCTATACGTAAACGGAACACTGGTTGACGATCTTGGCTTACCTCTCCAGATTGATGGAGTAGATTCCATAGCAGTAGTTTACTTGCTAATAGACGGAGTTCCAGTGTCAAGCGTGCAGTCAAATGCTTCAGATGGAATGTTCATGTTTGCTTGGAACTCACCTGAAAACATTGAAGCCGGCCTTCACAATATTCAGGTCAGTTTCCTCGGTGGAAGAGATTGGGTTGACCCAATTGGTAATGGTGATAGTGCAAACCCTGAGTTCTATCACCCAAGTTCTGCCTCAGAGAATTTCTCAGTGGCAGTCCCAACCGAAATCGTACTAATCACACAGGGCGGACAAGTCGACAGAGAAGAAACACTAACCGTTCAAGGCAGATTAATCGATATTGTGGATAATCCATTATCAGACCAAACAATTGAGATTTGGTTAGGGGGCTCGTTCCTCACCAACGTTACAACAGATGCTAACGGCCAGTTTACTGCAGTACATCCTGTACCTGCAGATGCTGCCTTGGGACCGGTTCTATTGGAAACAAGGTTTAGTGGTACCACTGAATACCTACCTTCACAAAATAGCGGAACTTGGAACATATATTCCCAGATATTCGTAGAGGTAAACGTTGAATCTCCTTTAGCGGTTGAGCAAGTTACAACAATCGATGGATTTGTAGGTGATAATTTATTGAATCCACTAGAAGGGATGACCGTATTACTCTCGATAGAGGGTGTACCTATCGGTAATGCCACAACAGATGCGAATGGGAATTACACAGTCGATTGGCAAATCCCTAATATTTTCGCAGATGGAGAGCACGTGATAGATGCAATAGTTCCTGCTCAGGGATGGTATAGAGCAGGCGAAGGAAACACCACCTTCTTCCTAGCGCATAGAACAGGAATTACGTTTACTATCGCTGACAGTGATGCTACACGTGATGACTTCTGGGATATTTCTGGAACACTGTATGATCTTGACACAGCGCTCAATGATGGATTGGCAGGAGAAACGATTCTAATTTCAATAGATGGAGTTCAAGTCGGTACAGCAGTAACCTCGATCAATGGAGAATATTCTGCCTCAATCAGGGCTGATTCAGCCTACGATAGAGGCAACCACGTGATGACCTTGTCATTTGAAGGAAGCCCAGGCCATCTACCTGTTTCTACAAACAAAACCGTTGTAGTTTGGGCAGATGTTACAGTCCACATCGATTCGATAAACAACTATGTGGTTCGAGGCGACAGTATCGAACACAGAATACAGATAACCGGTAGAGTCACAGAAATCGGTGGCCAAGGAGTATCTATTGACAATGCTGAATTGATACTAGGCAATGGCCAAAACTGTGGGAACAGTGACACGGAAGCAAAGTGTATCAACATCGAGAGTGTTATTTGGAACGGTGGGACCTTTACACTAATCGCTACAGCACCATCATGGATGGAGGCAGGTCAAACCCAACTAAACCTCGAATCGACCGCAAACTCAACATTATACCTACGTTCAGGAAATTCTTGGACAGATTCAATGTCAATTCGGATAGAATTAGAGACACCTTTCGATGTCGATATTGAGCCAATTATTGAGAATGAGCAAGAGGTAGTATTTGGTGAGATTACGCTGATTGCAACAGATACAGAAGAGGGTGTGGAAGGTATTGCAATCACAATTTATCTAGAAAATGAATCCAATGGAAGATTAGATGAGATCGTTGTGGTAACTGATTCAGATGGAGTTGCTGAGTTTGAGTTCAACGCAGAGCCACCATACGGTGATGCGTCAGAATACGGCGAGTTGACATTGAAGATGTCAATCGGTTCGAACTTCATCCTATCAGATGAATCAATGCAGGAATTCAATACACAATTTAATGTTGGAATACAACCTTCTTACTCATACGAAGGAGATGAGGATACTGTGCCATGGTGGATGTATCTAATTGCGGTATTAATTATCGGTGCAGCAGCAACCTTCATCATAATGAGGAAAAAAGCAGAAGATGCGAGCAAAGAACTCGCAGATATCTTCTCATACACAGCTGAACTATTGGCTGCTGGAGATTCAATGCGGGAAGCGATTTTCCAGTGTTATGAGAGCATGGTTCACGTCCTGATGGGTAGAGGATTCCTAAGAAGAGACTTCGAAACAGTTCGTGAATTCGAAATGGCAATCAGAGCAGCACTTCCAAATCTCTCTGAAGAATCTCTATCTTCATTAGATGCAATCTTCGAAGAAGCGAGATATAGCCGTCATGAAATGCGTGAAGCAGACAAGGCTAGAGCTCAGGAATCACTAACTAGAGTTGTTGCTGAGATTGGAAATATTGGAGATATACCAAATCGCTGATTACCAACTAATGTTCAATACACCTTGGTGAATTGTTGCTTGAATGGAGTCCACTTCTTTGGGTAGTGGTAACTTTCTTTTGAACTCACCAACTTGTAATTTGAGGATGCTGTGCCCTTCCAGTTCACCTTTGGAAAGTTGAATTGAATCCATATTTGCTCCATGTAATGGAATTGTTAGGCCGTTTGAGGTTAGATTTCCGTTGAGTTCTTTCACCATCCAATCTAACCTCCTTTCGGGGGCTATTTCAGCCATGTGAGATTCTGGTAATTCACCCGACGTTACTAGCATCATTGTGTGACGGTCTCTAACTTCTGCCAAATGATCTCCTGTCATTTCAAATTCAGCATGAAGTTCGCTCGGGGAAGCGCCTAACCCGTCGCTGACAGCCTTAATCTCGACTTCTTCCCACTCTTCCATGTGTTACACCTCCGAAGGCGGAGCATATTGAACCTTTCAGGTCTCGATTTCTCTTTCAACTTTCGAAAAAAACCGTTTTGCAAATCGTCCTGAACCTTCAAAATCAGAAACTTGATTCATTCGAATATCAGGTGGATAGCAGATTGAATACGTTCTTTCTAGGTTCCTTCTATCAAGAAGCACGATTAATGCGCGGTCTCCCATCGCCCTGATTGGTCTACCCATTGCTTGTAAAATCGTATTAACCGCAGGTTGTGAATTTGCATATCTCCAAAAGTTTGCTTGTCCAAATTTATCTTTGATATAACTGGCGTACGATTTCTGAAATACAGATGGTGGGGCGTTCTGTATTCCTACACAAATCACGGTATCCAAAATGCCTCCAGCATAATCTACACCTTCAGAAAGTCTGCCGTTGAATACACCTGCAACGAGTATCTTCCTACCTTTTCTGGGTGCTTCTTCCAAATCGATTAACAGAGAGTTAATGTCTTGTTTACTCCATGTTTTTGACTCGGTTTGCAACTTGATTCCTGGTAAATAGATAGAGCCGTCAAAAATTTCTTCCAACGCACTGTACGATGGTACAAAAACTGCGATATTTCCCGGAGTATTCTTCGCTACTGAACAAATGTGATCTCTAATTCGTTGCGTATTCTCAATACTCCTTTCACGGTATAGTGTTGTAACATCTGTTGCTACAACAATTGGCCTTCTCTCTTTGGCAAATGGTGATGGTAAGATTAACTGGCCACGGCTTTTTGATGGAATTCCAAGCAAATCCGCAAACATGTTTGGAGGATTGAGTGTCCCTGACATCAAAATAGCACCAGAAACCCTCTCAAATATCGGCCCTGCCACGAGCCCAGCATCTAACAAGTGTGTCACAATTCGACCGTCTCTACCCTGTCCATCGAATACCAGGCAGAGAGCAGTACCTCCTCCGAATCTATCCAAAACATCGATTAAATGTGCAAGCAAATGGGCAGCTGGCTCATTATCTCCTTCTTCGTCTACATCTACTTCATTAGTCTCTAGCAATTCTTTGAATAGTTTCAATCTGATTTTCTTATCCGGATTTGCAAATTGAATTGTCTCTCCAGTTAGTTTAGATTGGCTGACGTGGGCTGAAACCTTATCAAAAGCAACTTCCAGCCAATTCAGTACCCTATTTGCTTCGACTTCTATTTCATCTTCATTGCCTAGTTCTGAGATTAAATCTTTGAATTTTCGAGTTAGGATTTGTCTGAATTCTTTGCAAACTTCTAGACTCCACCTTTTCAACTCAAGTGAATCTGAGATTACATCATTTAGCATTGAAACACGTTGTAAATTGCCATAATGTTCCTCTACCTCACTTATAGCATTTCTAACCATAGTTGGAGTGATACGACTTTGCATTCCCCTTCTTACCCTATCAGGAAGGTTGTGTGCTTCGTCAACTATCACAACTAGATCATCGAGTTTGAGTCCCATGGCTTTGAGAGAGGCGTTTCTGACTCCCTCAATGAACAAGTGATTGTAATCACAAACAATCACTTGTGCTTCTTTTGCCGCGTTTCGGGCTGCTTTCCATGGGCATGTCTGGGTCTTTTGCCCATTTTCGACGTGCGTCTTACTCATTTCAACGAGTTCATCTACGTGTAATGGGTCTGACAATATCCTTCTTTCAAACCCTGGAGCATTTGTTAACCAAGGTTTACACTGTCGGTTTTTTCTATGATTTGCACAGAGCAAAGAAAAACTTGCACCACGATTTCCAGCAAATGGTTCAACACACATGCTAGACTGTCCAATCATGTCCACGAGAGAGATTTTGTCGTGTTTGCTGATATCGTTTATTTTTCTGACAGTATCGACTACAATTTTGTGTTGACTTTGTCTAGGTGTCAAAAACATCACAGTTTTTTGTTGAACTCCTGAATTAGCATACTCTAATGCTGCAGCGAGTGCAGCAGCGGTTTTTCCAATACCTGTTGGTGCATTTGCAAAATGTGCACCACCTTTTTGCAGGGTTTCCAAGCAAGATGCAATCATTTCTGATTGACCTTCTCTTGCCTTTGGATGTGCTAGCCAAGACAGGCCTGCTTGCTCACCCATAGATAGATGGCTTCGCCGAAGGTATTTGATGTTGAGCATTTTTTACCGCGGTTGCACTAATTGAGTAATTTGCACCCAGATGTGGGGTCTGGGTGCGTGTGG
>WTIA01000034.1 GCA_011522915.1 Methanobacteriota archaeon | reverse complement strand
GTGGTAGCCAGGGTAACTTCGAATTGAATGTATTCAAGCCAATGATGATTCACAACTTGCTGCACAGTGTCAGGATATTATCCGATTCAATGCGCGCATTCAGAGAGAAGTGCGTTGAAGGCATCTCGCCAAACAAGAATATGATTCAAAATCATTTAGAGAATTCCTTGATGTTGGTTACAGCATTGAACAACCATATCGGTTATGATAAGGCTGCAAAGATTGCGAAAAAGGCTCACGAAGAAGGAACTACCTTGCGAGAATCAGCGCTTGAGCTTAGATATCTAACAAACGAAGAGTTTGACCAATGGGTGAAGCCAGAAGATATGACTGGCCAAAATTAAACTCCTTTGAAATTGGGCTGTAAGAAGGAAAAGGACCCTTAACAGTCATAAGCGGAACGCACTGGCACCCGTTTACCTGTGAATGCAGGATGGGAGAACTGGCAGGGGGGTTTCATCCGGGTGGGATATCCGCCCCCCTGCCAGCCTCCGCTGGTGGCTGCCGGGTCGTCGTCACCTCTCCACTCCGAAAAGCGGTTAGGATCGTTGACATCTTGTTTCCAAGATGCCTTCTTCCCAGCGGCCGGGTTTCTGGTCACTCATCACCGAAGTGATTTGCTTCCAGGGTGGTCTCGATTTCTGCTTCCCGAAGGTTGCGTTCCTCTCAACCGGTTGCTGAATCCTCCAATTTCACCGAGGCGATTTTTTTGGTTCAGCACAGTCGCCCGTTTTTCTAGCGAACTAGAATTCGGTTTCGACTGTTGGAGGTCCGTTTCCACCCGCTCTAGTGAGCGGGTGGCGCGGTTTCCGTCCTTGGTGTCCGTTTCCAGGTTTGTCTCCCGAAGGTTTCATCCTTGGTTCGGTTTCACCGAAGCCGTTTGTTGTAGCCGAGGTTGTCCCGAAGAACTGTTACTGCTACTCCTCCCGGCGGTGCACAGTCGTTGGTACTACTGCAACTGGGTTGCAGCCCTCCCTGTTCCACACTTCCAGGTGGTTGTGTGGCAGATCTTTGCCGAAGCTCCGATTCTTCCTGTGAGTGGGGGAACTTTCGATCTCCGAAGATTTCGAATCTTCCTTTCCACTTCACGCTCCCTATCTCTAGGGTTTGTGACCAACACTTTGCTCGGTTTGAGCAGGCCGGTTGGCAAGGGTCCCAGAGGGTTTCCGAAGAAGCCCTCCACCACTCCTTGTGGAGCGGCAATTTTCTCTTGTGGGGAGGAGGCAAATAAAGTTTACGGTTTTTTCAGGCTTTTTCCAGCGGAAATGGGGGGCTGAATGATATTTTTCCACTGTGACCACTGGAAGATTTTAGCCGAAAATTAACATTAATTTCGCAAAGATCTGAGCTTTGCAGCTAGGGCGGATTTCCTGGTATTTTCCTCACCTTTTTCTTGATTAATACGTCTCGAAAATAGTCCCTTTTCCCAGACTAAAATTTGACCATCCTCAAAGCCAAAACTGATCCGGTTTTGACTAGAATCTGAAACTCTTGGACGTGATGTTTGTGCTGTCACAACGACCTCTCCTGAACTGTCACGGACCTCTACACTACCTGATAGGGCGTTGGCTCTCCCACTCCAGTGCATATCATCAAAACTCGAAACTTGTGTCGTAATCTGATTGCCTGAGGCAGTCCAAATCAATGTAGAGTCTGGTTTTCTTGCGACTAATTTGCCAGATTCTAGAGCTGCTACGAACCCTTTTTCAACACAAACCAATGATTCAACCGCTACACCCTCATTGGCAATTTCCTCGCCCACATGTGACGTGATTGCTCCATTTGCGTGGCCGAAGAGAATATTCTTTCGACCAGCTAGGCCGCAGGTAACTGGAGAGTCAACTGGTAGATTCTTGTGAGCGCCGTCAATTATTAGACCACACTTTGGACGTCCGAGGCCAAGTAACAATTGTTCATCTGAATGAATAAACCAAGGCCTTTCATCCATCCTCGATACGTCTGTTTGTTCTCCGTCTGTTGTGAATTTCCAGATTGCACTTTCCATAAAATCTCCATGTTCTATATCGTAAACGCTCGATGTTGCTACGATTTCTGAATTGTGGAAGGCAAGTAAATCCGCCGATCCTTCTAGAGCATTGCTCCATAAAATCTCTCCATCCTTAACACAAGAAATGTGTAACCCGGCGGTAACTACCACGAAATCCTCAACTCGCAAAATAGATTCAATTCTATCCGAGCACTCTACAGACCACAATAAATCGCCGTCACCGTTCCATTCTTTCAGTGCTCCATCCCAACCACCGGCAATTATGGAATCCTCTTCCAAATTTATGGCGCTGACCGGTTGGCCCAAATCACGAATCATCCAGGCCGACTGAATCAAATCCATGTTTATGCTAAAACGGATTGAGTCAATAGTATGTCGGCTTCAAGATTCTAAAATTATCATCTTACGGGGTACTGTGAAAGTCAAGGCGAAGGCCATGACAGAAAATAAGCACGCACTGTAGTAGTGGCCTGCTGTAAAGAATACTAAAACGCAAGATGTCTGAATCATGCCTCGTGACCCTTTCTTGATTCCAATGAATGCAAATCCTGCTGAAATCAGTGCAAGCCCAATCATCGCCCACCCCACCATGATGTAAAGACCGGCAGCGGATTGGTCAATTAGAGGAAACTCCATCTGTTCATCGAAGTAACTAATTGTCCTCACACATGAGCCATTTGCGTAATTTCCGGTGCATTCCAAATCTGAAAATTCAGAGGTTTCTGGCATATCAAAATCGATAATGGTAAAGCCGATTTTTTCAAGCGGCGTGGGCGGATTTAGAATTAGGCGATGTCGTACTGCGTCGTTTTTTCCATCCTCGTTATAGCGAGTAATTTCAATTGAGGTAAGTCCAGGGGTTGCGCCTGTAAATTTGAAATTGCCACCTTCATCGGTTTGGACTTCAAGGGGCGCATCTAAGATGCCGTCCTCGTTCTTGTGTTCGAGAAGAATGGTTGCATTTGCCAGCGGTTCTCCTCCCGAGGTAATCGTGCCACTGAATTCTGCAGAGTCGTGAGGCGCTCCCTGCGCCATTCCGTTGATCCATTCGTGGGGTCTTACTAGGCCAGATTCGGGGTTGATGAAATCAAGTCCGTTTGCGAATCCCAACCCACAAATAACGAACACGAAAATGCCTATCATTTTCAAAACAGGATGCCCGTCTTCGCTTTTCACCTCAAAGGCGATGCCGCTTGATTGGAAAACCGGCTCTTCTTCGGGAAGAGATGGTGCATCCTCAAGCAGTTCGGACATGTTTAGGCCTAAGGGTTGGTCCTACTTGATAGAAATGCGTCCATTGGATTTAGAAATCAATTTCATCATCTCTGCTTTACCACACCAAAGTGTCAACTCAAGGCCATTCTTTTCAGTGACTATTCCCAAGTCGTAAATCTGACTAACATAGGCTTCAGCACTGCGTTCATCATCATCTCCCTTCGAAACGACCAAGGTTGTTTTTGGACCATATAGAGAATACATGATCGATTCTCTCAACTCATCCATGCCCTGTCCATCATGAGATGATACCACAAGCGGATTTGTCATTCCCATCGAATTTACAGTCTCAATTGCTGATTCGATGTTCCCACCAAGATCTGACTTTGTCAGAACGACTTTGATGTTCATCCCAGATTCATCTCCACGCTCCAATACTTCGCGACGAGTAGTAGACAATTTCCTCTTGAACTCCTCTGGCTCATCGCTGCTGTCTACAACAAGAAGCAGCAAATCGCACTGCAGTGATTCATCCAATGTGGCATGGAACGCATCAAGCAAATCAGAGGGGAGTTCGTCGATGAAACCGATTGTATCTGCCAAGAGAATTCTTGGGCTCATCTCCATTCTGCCAACAGTGGTTTCCAACGTTGAGAATAATTTGTCTTCGACTAGTACCTGCTTGCCAGATAGTGCTAGGAATAGAGATGACTTTCCAGCATTTGTGTAACCCGCAAGCCCAACGGTTCTAGCACCACCTCGTGTTCTTTGACGTCTTCTTTCACTGCGCGCCAGTGCATGCTTTCGCTGCTTTCTTCTTAGTTGGGTTAACTCCCTTGATACGGTTTCTAAGACGCCTCGAATACCTTGCTGACCTGCACCACCAAATCCAGCTCTCTCACCGGTTGTTTGCTGGTTGACCAATTCACGTAGCACACTGCGGTCAGCCAATAATTGAGCGATTCTAACCTGAGTTCTAGCCTCTACACTTCCTGCATGTGAAATGAATAATGAAAGCAGTAGCCTTACTCTATCCCATACTTCAACTTGGACTGATTCATGAACGTTTACCAGTTGCCTAGGAGATGCGTTTGAATGGATGATTACCAAATCGACGCCGTGCCAAGGGTGGCCTTCAACCGCGCTTGAAATTTCATCTGCAACGTCTTGCAGCCTACCTTTACCAAAATATGAACGTGGATCTTCTGAACCCTTTTGATATTGAACATCTAGAATTTCTATGCCCATGGTTTCTGCTAGAGCAATCAATTCGCTTGGGTTGCCATCCCTGTGTAATAGCACGGCTTTTCTGCCATCATGATTTGTACGAGCCTCACCTAATGCTACGCCTCCAGTTCCCGCAAGGACCTGGATTGGCTCATCCATGCTCCGGCGAGAGCACATTACTGAAAGAACCCTTGTGAAATCGTAACTCTCATTGAGGGGAGGCTCTAGTTCCAACCATGGCCGAGAAGTTCTCTACCACCCTGACTTGGGAAGGAGATGTAGAAATTGGCCGCAGGCTATCTGCGCTGGTCCCCGATGACTTAGTCCACGAATTAGAGGAGAGTGGAGATTCTTCCATCCTTACAATCACTGTTGAGTCCGACGACTTAGAAAATCTTAGAGAAATCGTTGAT
>WTIA01000114.1 GCA_011522915.1 Methanobacteriota archaeon | reverse complement strand
CATCTCGTTCCATCCAACCTAAACCTACTTTGATTTCTCCAAAAACAGCAGGACGGCCGATTGCTCCACGTCCGACCATCAACCCAGCAGCGTGGGTTTGGGAAAGACAGGCCTTTGCAGTCTTTGCATCTACCACATCACCGTTAGCAATAACCGGTGTCTCGACTGCGTCAACGACCTCTGTGATATAATCCCAGTCAGCGACTCCTGAATATCTCTGCCGTAGGGTTCTGCCATGAACACACAAGCGCTGAATCCCAACGTTTTCCAATTCTTGGCATATTTCTTTGGCATTAAAATTGCCTTGCCCAGTGCCGAGTCGCATCTTTGCAGTTACAGGAATATTGACTCTGTCAACCACTGCCTCACACATTGAAACTAGGTTTTCTGGCTCACCCATTAATGCCGCACCAGCACAAATCTTGGTAACCTTAGGAGCAGGGCATCCAAAATTTAGGTCAATCAAATCTGCAGTATCTTCCAATAACTCAGCTGCCAAAGCCATGTCCTCGATTACTCCTCCAAAGATTTGGGGAATGAATGGATTCTCATCATCACAAGTTTCCATTTTCCGCCATGACATTGCTGCATCACGGGTTAGTGCAGTCGAATTTGTGAACTCTGTAATTGTAAAATCTGCACCGCATTCTTTGGCAAGTAATCGGTAAGGTAAGTCGGTTACACCCGACATTGGTGCAAGGAATAATGGGCGGGCCTCGCCGTCCCATTCACCTGGTTTTGGTAAGATGAATTCGCTCATCTTTCTTCACCCATTTGGGGTGAGTCTCTGCTCAGAAAGTAGATTCCCACTCTTCCAGATCTTGGGCTTCTGCCCATGCCTCATCGGTTGTTTCACCACGGGCCTTCAGCACTTCACGTGCTAGAACCCAGTAGAGTAGTGCTAGTGACTTGCGACCCTTGTTATTTGCTGGAAGAGCAAGGTCGACATTGCGCAAGTTGTTGTTTGCGTCACAGATTCCAACAATCGGTAGTCCGGAATTGACTGCTTCACGCAGTGCTTGCTGGTCTGCCGCTGGGTCGGTGACGAATAGCATGTCCGGCTCTACATAGGAGCGCAAAGCAGGGTTGGTTAGACTGCCTGGAATGAATCTTCCAACTGCAGCATTGGCGCCGATTGCCTCTGCGAACAGCCTTGCTGGGCGCTGTCCGTATTGTCTTGCGCTTACTACCATGACGTTTGCAGGATTGTAACGGTTTAGGAATTGAGAAATTGCACGGATTCTGTTATCGGTAATTTCGACGTCGATTAGGTAAAGTCCATCAGAGCGAACTTCCTGAATGAATTGAGCCATATCTGCACTCTTTTGTTGAGTACCGATGTGTACGGCGTTTGTCTCGTATGTCTCACGGTCGACTAACAGTTCTGTCATGGTAATGACTCCAGCATTCGGCCCACTAACCCCCCCTAAATAACCGCTTCGTAAGTAAAAATCTAGGCATAATGGCTCAGTGTAACGATTCCAGTCGAAGTACCTGTAGGGGTAACCTTGATTGCAGCGCCCCCTACTCGGGGGACATAGGAGAGGTTCTACTGTCTGTTATGTCACCCAGTAACCTTGTTGCCGCTGAGGAAGGCGATGATGGGTTTTGGAGGGATGAAGCTGGTAAGATACTCAATATTTCAGCGAGCGACCTTGAACGTCATGCTTACTGTCCTCTATCGTGGTCTCTAGCAAGAGATGGAAAAGGCGGAAAGGGAAAGGCGATTGATGCTGGTAGAGAAAAACATGCTGAAATACACAAGAAAGTTGAGAATTTCAAGCAAAAACAGAACGACTTGCGTAAAGCGCTAATTGTTTGGTCATGGTGGTTTACGATTGTTGTAATTTTCATATCTGACGCAATAATTTTCACAACAATTACAGATGACAGAACTCCTATTGATATTGCAAGATATCTCTCAATATTGTCTGTAGTATGGCTTATTGCAGGACTATTGGCGATTTATTTGCCTTGGAGAAGGTGGATTAACTTGCCAATTGAGAAATCTGAAGAACTTGAAGAATTGATGAACTTAGATGAGTCTGTTATTCCAAGAACTTTCCAACCTTACGGTTTCATTGGCGGATGGCGTCAAGGCGGTAGAGTCGAAGCTGGATTATTGATGGGTGCCACAATTTTCGGACTGCACGCAATAGGTCTATTTGGAGCGAATGACAAAGAGCAAGCAGGATTTATTTTGGTAACTGTAGCGATGGTGTGGACACTATTAGCGTCTTGGCAACTGCAAAAAGCACTGCTAGCTGATAATGCTCTTGAAGTAGCGAGAATTAACGCTGGATTAGAAGAAAATACCGACGTGGCTTACTCTGATGATGAAGCAACAGCAGGCCTGTTAACCGATGAATTGACTGGCCTGAGAGGTAGGCCAGACCAAATCGTAATTGTTGATGGTGAGTTCATCCCAGTTGAACAAAAAACTGGAAGGATACCCGATCGACCTCACAAATCTCACAAGATGCAATTACTAGCCTATGCACACCTTGTTGAATCTACAACAGGACGCACTCCGCCTTACGGTGTGCTCAGGTATGGAAATGAAAATTTACACACAATAGAGTGGAATGATGAAAATAAGCATTTGTTGTTTTCAGCGATTAAGGAAGTACAACGTTTGATGGTTCAAGGAGGCGCAGAAAGAAACCACGAACGTAAAGGGAAGTGTGAGAGCTGTTCGCGTCGCTATGCGTGCGACTCGAGTCTTGTTTAATCGTAAGCGCACCCTATTTCGTTAGGGTATTCCCAGCACTTGCGTTCTATTTTTATCAAAACTTGGAAAGAGTCCTTGTACAAATTGGCAACTTCCTCACCATATCCTCTAGCATCAACATTTAGAGTCCACGTTCCTTCAGCAAGAGGCTGAGAAAATGTCGCAACCATTTTCCTCTCGGTTTCAGTCACTTCTTCAAACCAAACTTGATTTCCGTCTGCATCGGTCAATGATGCTCTAACGAATCTAACGTCTGTGGGAACCCCTGGTAGGATTAATTCTAGAGGCATAGCTGCTGAGATATATGCGCTAATTTCAACTACGTCTGAATCTACTTCGAATTTTTGAACTTCCGAGTATGAAGTACTACCTGTAACATCGGTCAAGTCCGTCGTAAATACATGAGAGGCGTTTATTTTCTCAACGACATCAATCATTTCTGGCGCAGGTCGCAAATCTTCCATAAATTCACGGGCAGGAACCAATCCGATGCAACCCATGCTAGAGGCAAGTAAAATTGCCAACATCATGAAAGCAGACATTGCTGGCTTAGGCCTCATCAAGACGGGGGAGGCACTCCCAATGTATCAATAACACCCCTCGATGGTTTGAAGGATTAGCAACGCTTCGGTTATTTTGCCTGAATGAAGTCAAGAGGGTCAGCCGAGCTTTAGCGATGACGAACCCTATGAGTACTGACAGGCATCAATATCATTCGAATTTAGCACCGCAGACAGAACACTCGGTAGCATCCACAGGAATGTCGGCTCCACAAGCACCGCATTCTGCCGTTTCTTGCTGCTTTTGTCGCCTTCTAACGCCGCGACGTCTCTTATTTTCGGCAGCAGCAGCTTTGACAGGGTTCAATTCATCAGCGTCCTCATCGAATGAGAAGTCCATTGCATCATCTGGCAATACGTTTCCTGCAAGAGATCGATCTTGAATGCCCATTCCAATTTGAACTTCGTCCCCGGGCATTACTCCTTCTTCACCGGTAATTTCGTACAACTTACCTCGAATATCTGCATCGCTAGCGGTCAATTCTCCGCCGTCATCAGCGTGTGACTTGATATCCTTATCCTGAAGGATTGCATCGATATCATGGCCTTCGAATGTTTCTTCGATGGACTTCAGTGTTGTAGTGACTGTGGCCATCGCTTCTTCGTCATCCATTTCCACTTCTTCTTCAGCCATTCTTCTGTCGTAAGCGGCCTCTACTTCGGCTTCTGCCTTTGCGATATTTTCATCCCAATCGCCTTCTAAGTCATCTGAATCATAACCGAATTCTTTGACAGCTTCGTCGAACCCTTCGTAACCAGCAGCATGGATGGTTTCTGGATCGATTTCTTCCTCTTCGTCAAGAAGTGGAACCTCTTCTTTCTCGATGACTTTTCTCTGTCTTTGCTCGAAGTATTTTGATACATCTTGGTCTGCACCACAATACGGACAATTCGAGAGTAAATCCGGGATTGATTCGTTACAAGTTTCACAATCATGGAATTGTTTCCTTGCCTTTTTCAGATTAAACGTACACCAAGGACAGCGGTCTTCAGTGCCTTCTAATTCTCCGTCACATGATGGACAGTAATCGAAAATATCTCTCTCAACTTCTTCTTCAACCTCACGGGTTAAGATTACTGCTGCGATCAATACCGCAATCAGTATCACACAAATTACTGCAATCATTCCCGCTGTCTGGAATGTCATATTTCCTGCTTCATCAGCTACATTACTACTCGATTCCTTAGAATCCCAATTCCAAGTCTGAGTAGAACTTACTGCAGTCTCATTTGGCACCAGATTGATGTTTGTGTATGGAGCAGACGCTGTGAATGTACATTCGACAGTAACGATTTGGCCGCCTGTTGAGACTGCAACATCAATTTCTTCGAAAACTTCACCTAATTCATTTTCGCAAGAGTATGTAACTACTCCAAGTTCCTGAGAAGCCAGTTTAATCGAAACTGTATATTCATCCCCGGCCATTAATGGGAATGTTGCTGGTTCCTGATTTTCGTCTACTAACTCCATCGAAGTCCTCGACCAGGTCAATCTAAGTTGAGCGTTTACTTCTACGCTACCGTTCGCATAGGAATTCAATGGATTAGCATCATAAGATGTTGAAAGTGGGACCCACTGTGCTTCAAATTCTGCAGTATGTGAACCGCTTTCGGTTGCAAGAGTATTTTGCCAAAGGTAGGAATCTCCACCTTGAATTGTAATGATAGGTTGTGATAATTCGTCTGCAGTTTGTCCTTCCCAAGTATATACCAATCGCCCTTTGACCTCAACATCTCCGGTGTTGGTTATTGTAACACTCCAATCAACATTGCTACCACTATTTACAGTGTTTCTAGATGGTACTGCGAAAGGATCTACTGCGACATCTGGAACATCGTACTTGTCGAAGTAAGTGCTGACCTTGTCGTTATCCGTTGATTCTTGGATGAAACCACCCGTTCCATAGGGGTCGATTGCTGCAGTAATTTGGTGATTGCCAGAGGATAATTCTGAAATTTGTGTGTAAAGCAACTCGTAAGTCCATGCTTGCTGTGCATTTTCTCCACCTGTTATGTTAACATGGAAAGTTGGCATTGGAATATCTACTGCATTGTCATCTTTGATTTCAATTCGCATTGGTACTTCTGTTGTACCGCTACCACCTGTTCGCTTGAGAGTTCCAGAAATTGTCCACGGCCCTTGCAAGTTACCGTTTTCTACGCTTACGGATAAATCTCCAAGGTGTGAAATATCCATTCGAGTATCTACTGTTATCGACGAGAAGAACGTATTTTCTTCATCCGCTTCTATGACTGCGTCATCTAAATCCAAAGTTACAGTGAAGTCATGACTACCCGATGAAGGTGCCAGCATGCTGTGATTGACCCACTCGCTATCTCCTGCTAGAATCGCTGGCACGTCGACTATCTCGCTTTGCTCCCCCATATCGATTTGCATCCGGCTAGCATCAGCATCTTCAGACCCTGTGTTTTCAACCAAGGTTGAAACCAATACAGATTCCCCAGATTTTACGCTTGATGGGCTAGTCTCGATGGTATTTGCTTCAAGATCCGCTAATCCTGACACGAAGATTTCAGAATAGAAAAACTCCATTCCAGCATCGTTGTATTCAAACTCGATCCAAACTTTGTGACCATCTTCATTGTAAGTGAGGCCGGATTTCACAACCTCGACATCTACTGTTCCCTGTGCTGGGATATCTACTGTATTGGCAGAAATTAGATTATTTGGATAATCATTCCAATAAAAACCGTACAATACGTCTTCTGCCTCAAAATTGTTTGAATTGAATAATGTCAACCTAATCGTTACCGAACCACCTTCAACTGGGTTAGAAGGAGATATCGCCACGGTTGAGGATGAGGCTTGAACTCCACCACTGTCTTCGGCAGTGGTGGGCATTGGCATTAGAGAGATAAGCATCACCGCGAGGACAACAGTAGTCAACCAGCCCCTTGCCATGTACGGGAGAGGAGAGGGGTAGCACTTGAAACAACCGACTCATGTCCCAGCCCGGATATCTAATTTTCAGGTAACAACACACCCCGTAGGGGGGTGTTGCAATGCGAGCATTGAAGGGCGGGGGGCACTGTCAGTGGTTTGATGAGACGCTTCATCTCGGTGCTTTTGGTCGTAGTCGTCATGACTATGGGGCAAAGTAGTGAGGTGTTTTTGCCCGATGATAGATTTGTAAAATACGCAGACAGTCAACTAACTTTGCAATTTTCGAACGGACCATCGGAAAATCAGGATGTTAAGGGCCTATACACCCTAACCTTCTCCTCTACAGGTAGCGGAACAATATCAAGTATTGAGATAGACATTTCTAGCGATGGTAGCAATTGGACTTCCGTTGCAAATCTGACATCCACGCCTTGGCTCAAGCACGTTGATACAACAACGTACGAAAATGGTTCATGGACTTTTAGAGCAAGAGCGTGGGATTCTAGCGTAGAGAATTTCACATTGTGGTACACTAGTGGTGAATTCAATATTGTAAATCAAGTTCCAGTCATCACTTCATTCGCTCTATCGAATACAGGTTATGGTAGTGGAACAACAGCACTTGACAGAGCGTGGTACTCAGTCGCAGCAGATGGAACGCTAGGTTTCACATGGTCAGCAGATGACGATGACCTCACTCATGCAAGTCTAACTAACGTTCCAGGTCCTGGAAGCCCAAGTGATGATGGACCGGGCGCCCTAAACTATGGCTGGGATTGGAATACTGGCTCTATAACCGAAGGTACGTACAATCCTAGACTAACGGTTTGGGACGGTTCAGGCCTGTCTGTTAGTAAGACGATGTTCATTGGAATCGATAGAACAGGCCCAACAATGACTACGCCAACTGTAGGAAATGGAAATGAGTGGATCGATAGCACCTCGGTTACAATCTCTGGTTTTGATTCTGCAACCGACGATGGCAGTGGTTCTGGTTTAGATTACGTACAAATTCTACAGGACTCTGTTTGGAGTGATGTTACATCATCCAGCACAACCCTGACTTTCTCTGAAGGAGAACACCAGATTTCTATGAGGGCTGTTGATAGAGTTGGAAACATTGGTTCACCTGTTAATGTAGACGTGAAAGTCGATGTTACGGAACCTGAAGGCATCTCTTGGAGTGTTGACGAACTCAGCACAAGTCATGTAGGACCTGTTAACATCTCATTCTCAGCGCAAGACCTCGGTTCTGGAATAGATTTAGACAACTCAAAAATTCAATATGGATTTGATTTGAATGGCGTTGGTGCAACTCCAGATCAATCGGGCAGATGGATCGATTTGGGAGTTACCGGTTTGGAAGGAACAATGGGGCTTGCATCTTGGGCAACAAAGTCTAGACAATACCTGATGGTCAGAGCAATCGTTACTGATAATGCTGGAAATGAGTTAGTCACAATTCCGAGCGCATTCCAAATCCTTCCGGGATTAGACCTATCATGGAATTCCTCACAAACCGGAGTGGATAGATTGGTTGCTCGACCCGGCGATACCAACGGGCAAATCGAACTTTCAAGCCTTCTTGAAGCAAATCAAGCATACGGAGGAGTTGTCACAGTGCAATTACAAGCAGCTCCAGCAGACAGAGATGCAAGCGTAGACTGGACTACAATGCAAACCGTTGTTGTCGAAGGAGGAAACCTATCCGATGAATGCAATTGCGAATATATCACTTGGAATTATGTTGTTCCAAACACGGGACAATGGGACCTGCGACTAGTAATCGACCCATCGAATGTAATTGATGAAAGGGATGAATCAAACAACCACCATTACAGCATGGTAACTGGTGCTTCTGTTTCTGGAGTAGGTGTTGTCCCTTCATTCGCCCCGGGAATTTTAGCGTTGCTGCTTACAGGTTTTGCAATTGCTTGGTATCAGAAGAGAAGGATTACTCCTCCTCCCAACTGACTTCTTCATCCTCTGCCAATAGCATCATTTCTGAAACTTCTTCTTCGTTTTCAGGATCTACTTGAGTGGCTTTTAGCCTACGATTTCTCCTTGTAGCGACGTCTGCTAGACCAGGCACTAGACCAGAGAAATCGCTTGTCTCAGTAGAGGTCGGCTTCTCTTCGATGTAATCGATTGCTCTTGCTTCGAGACGCATTTTCTTTCTTTCACGCTCTAAAAATTTCAAAACAGTCCCATGCTCGCTACCACCTGCTAACATTTCGATTGCTTGCCTTGCGCTTGCTAGACCATATCCTTCACCAACAAGTACTACAGTAGATTTGTAAATCGAAATTTCAGTACCTGTATGATGTTCAATCATCTTCCTGATTTTACCTTCAGAGCCGATAATTCTAGCACGGATTCTTCTCTGTTGCTTTGAGCGCTTGCCAACGTGATCTCTTAGTTCAACCATTTCGAAGAACCAATCATCTCTTAGCAATTGAATGGCTCTACTGGGGGCCATTCCTCTTCCAACCGCCTTGATTACATCAGGTAGTTTCAGTGCTTTGACAGGATCATACTCACCTGCTTCGGGCCACGTGACTTCTATTTCACCAGTATTGGAATCGATCTGAATACTCTTGCAGCCTGCGGCTTCTTCGAGTTCCCGTCTTGTTGCACCTTTCGCCCCAATAAGGACCGCTATACGGTCCTTTGGCACTCTAGGCAGAGCTTGACGCATGATGCCTGCGTGAAGCCTACCCTTATTCAATCCATGTGTAGTTCCAATTACTCCTCTTCTTTCATGTCGATGTGAGATAAATCCATCTCCAATACATCATACATTGCCTCGGCTAGTTCAATGTCTAGACCGTTTTTGTTAGCCCATTCAACAAGCCTTGTAACATCCCTAACTAGGAATTCTTGGCTTTTAGGATGAGATTGAACCACAGCTTGTCCTACATCGATTACAACCGGTTTATCACCATGCCACATAATGTTGTATGGAGAGAAGTCCCCATGCACCATGTTAGCTTTCTGCCATGTTACTGCCAAGAATTCTAGGAGTTCCTCATACACTGGTGCCGGGTCGGATATTTCTACGTCCCTTAATCTTGGGGAAGGCGCAGTTGAGGTTCCAAGATATTCCATTACTAGGACGTTCTTGTGAGTGCCGAGCGGTTTGGGAACCGATAAACCCCATTTCTCTAGACGTGACAGATTTCTGAATTCCTTGCGAACCCAAATGTCAACAAGGTCTCGGTGCCTTCTTCGTAATCCTCCGAACCTAGGGTCTCCTTCAATATACTGAACTAGGTTCTTGAATACGGCGTTGGAAGTGTGGAAAATTTTCACCGCTATTGGCCCATTTTCTCCAGTTCCATGGAAAACGTGAGCCTCCTTACCCCTAGCGATTGGGAAATCTAGGGTATCAATAATTCCTGATTTCATTAATTTGTACAAGCTCATCAATGTGAGCCTGTCAAAGACCGCATCAAACACACGCCTGTCTACCCACTCGAACGGTCCATCACCTAGAACTCCGGAAAGCCCTTCCTCAATTTCAGTGAACATTCGTTTGTACTTCTTTTCAGCCATCCAGCCTGTCCCTTTTGATGACTCTAGAGTGCGAATAAACTCTGAGGATTCTTTGTCCATAAACTGCTCGTCAGCATTGCTCTTACGACGTCTGCGATTATGCCGACGTTGTTTGGTATCCTTGGACAATTCATCGTCCCAATCTGATTGACGTCCCATTGCATGGCCTCCTCATGTGAAGCCTGTATGGGTTTGAAAATGTGATTCAGCCGAAGAGATCGTTAATCTCATCGTCATCATCATCTTCTTCCATTTCCTCTACTACTTCTTCCTCAACTGCTTCTTCATCTTCATTGGATGATGCGAATAGGCCATCTTCATCATCGAAATCATCGACTTGGGTATTCATACCAAAGACGTCTACTTCTGATGGAAGTACTCCTTTTCTTGAAAGATACATTGCCTGAGTTTTGGTGTATCGATGCTTTACATCGGCTTTGGAGTCTTGGAAATCCCACGGCCAAACGATGATTAAATCGCCTTCACGAACCCATTGGCGACGGCGCATTTTCCCTGGAATTCTTGCCATTCTTGTCTCGCCATCTGCACAAAGAACTGTAACTCTCCTGCCACCAAGAATTTGCTCAGCAATTGCAAACATTTCGTTTACTTTGTTATTGGGCATCTTGACACGGATCTTTGAGGATTCGCCCTCTTCGTTATCCATTAGACGGGCTAGTTCTTCCTCGTCTACTTTCTCTTCACGCCTACGGCCCATGAATTGAGCGAAAAGCCCTTCCTACTTGAAGCCTAAGACTGTATTCAAGCCAAATTCAGGCTGTCTGCTGCACGATAGCACATATCGATTAGAGTGTCACCTGATAATCCTAGAAGGATGGTGGCAACCAAACAAATCCAAATTGCCATTCTGATTGATGCACCATACGGTAGAGGCTTGCGGCGACCTTCTTCAGGAACGTCAAGGAACATTACAACTCCAATTCTTAGATAATAGAAGACAGAAATTGCGCTGTTGATGAACATTGCAAGTGCTAGCCACCAAACCCAGTGAAGGTCCGAGAATGACACCGTTCCATTCATCCACAAGTCACCAACGCTAGTGGAAACAATTCCAGCGATAACGAGGAACTTGGACATAAATCCTGCAAGAGGTGGTACACCTGCCAGAGCCAGCATGAAGATGAACATGGCAGTTCCTATTAGAGGATCTCTACGAGCAAGACCAGACAGAGCTGAGAGTCTGCTAGCCCCCCCTTCCATCTCAAGCAATCCTAACACAAGGAAAGCACCGAGTTTGAATGCTACAAGAACAAACAGGTGGAATAGAACCGCCGCGACAATAGCATCCGCATAATCTGCTGGTGCCTCGACCTGTCCCCACTTCCATGCACCTACAGCGGTCATTGCAGCAAGCATGTATCCTGCATGAGCGACGGATGAATAAGCGAGCATTCTCTTCGGGTTGGTTGAACCTAGTGCAGCTAGGTTACCCCATGTCATGGTAATAACCGATAATGTAGCAAGAGTGTATAGCCAGACAGCACTCTCTTCAGCACCGGATTCGGGTAGTGCAATGACGAGTAGAACTCTGATCAATCCAATCATTCCCATGGCCTTTGAGGCTGTTGCAAGTACACCTGCGACCGGAGAGTTTGCTCCTGCATACGCGTCAGGTGCTGCAAAGTGGAATGGTGCTGCAGATACCTTGAAACCGAATCCAACCAAAACCAATCCGAGTGCAAGAATTCCTAGTACAGAGGATTCTGCCCAATTTGCTGCGATGGTATTCAATTGAAGGCTTCCAAATTCGAGGTAAAGAAGTGAAAGTCCGTACAAACCAATACCGCTAGCTACTGAACCTGTGATGAAATACTTGACACCTGATTCTGCACCTGATTTTGTTTCCTTGTGGAATCCAACCAAGACATAGGTTGCTAAACTAGCCAACTCTAGACCTACGAATAGTACGAAGAGGTCCTGAGCAAGTGCTACAGTACACATACCGATAGCAGTGGTTAGCATCAGGATGTAGAAGTCTGCTTGGCGTCGATTGTCGTACAGTTCTTCCAAATTTTTCTTACCTTCGAATGTGTGGGCTGGAATTCTGTCTAAACTAGCCATCGATGCTAGTAGGACTGCTGCAAGGAATAGTATCTCGAAGAATCGTGAGAAGTTATCCAATTGGAGAATGATAGTTCCATTGCTGACAACGGTCGTAGTATCCATATTTCCATCGATTGATTCGATAACCATCATTCCCAGTGCTGTAAACAAGGTTCCAGTTGCAAGGATTCCGGGAATCGCAGGTGAACCTGTCAATTTGAATCTCTTTCCACCAAAGAACCATGGAATGCGTACCTTTGTTAGCGGTACTCTGAACTTAGAGTTTCCAAGGTTTGGAATTATGAAGATCAGTAGCAAACCACAGATTAGGATGGTCTCTGGAGCAAAAGCCTTCCAGAACTCAGTGCTGAATACTTCTACCTCCATTCAGATACCCCCTAGGTTGAATACGCCCTCGAAGAAGGCTACAGTCCATTGGTCCATCATTCCCAATGCTATGAATGGGAAGATACCGAAGATTACGGTAAATATTGCGAGGATTATCATTCCAATGTTTTCTGATAGTGTAATGTCTGGCGGCGTTTCACCGTTTAGAGATTCAGGAGGTTGTCCATCATCGCCACCTTCGAAAATCGTCCTTTGCATAGACCACAGATAGTATGCTGCGGTAATCGCAAGAACTGCACCGGGTAGTAAGATCCACCAGCCATACTCTGGCCAGAATGCAATCATAACCATCAATTCAGCAACGAACCCTGCTAGTAGTGGAAGTCCTAAGCTTGCCATCCATGCAAACATCATGTAAACCGCAAGGTATGGAGACCACTTAGCCATTCCACGCATTGCACCAATTTCCATGGAGTGATAGTGGTGCTTGAATGCTCCACAAACAGCGAACAGCATTGGAGAGATAATTCCGTGAGCGAACATCATGAATAGCGCAGCAGCGTATCCAATCGGCTGCATACTTGCAATTCCAAGCAGAATCACGCCCATGTGGGAAACCGATGAGTAGGCAACCATCTTCTTGAGATTGGTTTGTCCTAGACACACAATTGCACCCCATACCAATGAAATCAGTCCAATTGCCATAATCACGTCTTGGTAATAGACTACAGCGTCAGGGAAAATTGCTATTGGGATTCTTAGCATTCCATAAGCGCCCATTTTCAGCATAACACCAGCAAGTAGCATGGAACCACCTGTTGGTGCTTGGACGTGGGCATCAGGAAGCCAAGTGTGGAATGGTACAGCCGGTAATTTGACTAAGAATCCAATCATCAACATTGCAAATAGTATGTTTTGCATTTCCTTTCCAAGGAATACATTGTCTCCCATGTTGTATGCTGTTGCATTGGAGAATAATACTGTCATGTCAAAGGTGCGGCCGGTCACAGTACCATATTGTGGACCACTTCCTTCTGGTTGAAGGAAGTATAGTGTGATTAAGCCAAGCAGCATAATCACAGACGCACAGAATGTGTAGATGAAGAATTTCTGAGCTGCGTATCTTCTATCTTTACCTCCCCACTTCAGAATCAGGAAGAACATTGGAATCAATGTCAGTTCCCAGAACACATAGAATAGGAATAAGTCGAGTGCTACGAATACTCCAATCAACGCACCGCCCATCATCAACAGGAGAGGATGATACGTTGCACCATCCTTCTCATTCCAAGTGGTAATGATTGTAATTGGAACCAAGAATGTTGTCAACCAAACCATTGGGAATGACAAGCCATCCATACCGACGTGCCAGGATACTCCGATGGATTCAATCCAGACGTATTCTTTCTCAAGAGCGTACTCATTGTACATGAGATCCCAGTCTACAAGGATTAACCAATCGAAGAACAGGGCGGTAGAAATTGCCAACGGAATTAGGGATGCTACCAAAGTAAACAATCGAATTGGAACTGCGATTACTTCTTTCCTTGCACGAGACTCTTGGCTTGCAAAGGCCAAAAGAATACAACTGACAATTATTGGGAACCCAACAAGCGGTAGACTGATCCAGTCAACAGATGTATCTGAATCACTCAATGTTGGGAAGAAAGCCATTAGGCCAGCCACGATAATTAGGAGGCCACCAATCAACATGAACTCCTTGTTCTTGATATCTAGTGCTTGGTTACTGCTCATTCAAGCCACCCCCCACAATAATAGGAAAATAACCAACGTTCCCAGTGCAGTCATCATGATGTAATCTCTTGCACTTCCAGTTGTTAGTGCTCGAACTCTTCTCGATATTTCCTGGCTAGTCGACTCGATTGTCTTGATTACTCCGTCGATGAATTTAGAGTCGAAGATGGCTGATAGGTTAGCAAATCCTACGACGATTTTCATCATTGCTGCATCATACACATCATCGAAGTGTAATCTCTTGTGTAATGAGTTTGCCAGGCTTGAATTTGCCCAAGCGGTGTTATCGAATTTAGAGTTCTTACTAACTTTGTCAGAGAGGTTGATTGCCCACTGCATCCATGGTTTTGCTCTTTGGTCTCCATCAAGGCTTCCACCGTAAAGAGCCATGGCGAATGAAGGTCCAAGAACTAGTGACAGTCCGATTGCTACGTAAGTTAGTAACATCAAGAATGGGTCTGGGTTAAGGAATACGTGTTCCATTTCATAGCCGATTCCATCAATGAAACTGGTGTAATGTCCAGATTCGAAATCGCCAAGCCAATGACCTGCATGCATTCCTGCAAAAATAATCGCACCTAGAGTCATGAATGTCAAGACAACCAATGGAATTGGAATCCATGGTGTTTGCTCATGCACGTGCTCTGCAACCTCTGTCTTTGGTTTGCCTGCGAAGGTCATAAACCACATTCTAGACATGTAGAATCCTGTCATACCAGCACCCACCAAAATTAGCATTGCAGGTAGTAGGAAGATTGGTTCCTTTAATGCGACCTTCCATGCACTTGCTATGATTCCTTCCTTAGACCAGAATCCACCGATGAGTGGAATTCCAATAATCGACATGCTTCCAACAAACATTGCGGTCGCTGTTATTGGCATTCTACTTGCCAATCCTCCCATGTTCTCCATCGATTGTGCATCAAAGTGGTCATCGTGGTGATCGTCGTGGTGGTCATCGTCGTGCCCGTGGTGTGCTACCTCATGGTGAGCATGGTGCATTTCGTGAATAACGGAGCCTGATGCCATGAACAACATTCCTTTTGCCATGGCGTGATTGAATAGGTGGAACAGAGATGCACCCATTGCAAATGCTGCTAGGTCATCATAGCCGTTGTTTGCTAGCCAAAGAGCGGAGCCTAATCCTGTGAAGATGTATGCCAGCTGGCTCATTGTAGAGTACGCTAGAACCTTCTTCAAATCCATCTGTACAAATGCGATTAGAGCAGCCATTACTGCTGTAATACCACCAATGATTGCTATCACTATGGCAAGTGTGCTCAAAGCGCCCAATTCTGCTTCCATGAAGAATGGGAACATACGAGCGACAATGTACAGGCCTGCGTTAACCATGGTTGCTGCGTGAATAAGGGCGGAAACAGGGGTTGGTCCTTCCATAGCATCTGGTAGCCAAACATGCAGAGGGAATTGTGCAGATTTTCCAACAGCACCAATGAACATCATGCCAAGTGCGAGTTGTAGTTCTCCTGAGTCTACCTTAGCGATGTTGGCTGGGTCGAAAACATACGCATAATCGAGATGTCCGTCAAATAGATTCCATAACATCACAAGACCGATGACCAGGAATACATCACCCACTCTAGTTGTTAGGAACGCCTTCTTTGCAGCATAAGCAGCGCTTGGCCTCTCGTAATAGAATCCAATTAGTAGGTAGGAGCACAATCCCATCAATTCCCAGAATATGAATAGCCACAGGAATGAATCTGCTAGAACCATTCCTAGCATACCGCTACAGAATAGAACGAATTCAGCGTAGAATCTGTGGTTTCTATTGTCGTTGATTGGGTCGGTATTCATGTATCCAATCGAGAATATATTAATGAGGAAACAAAGGAATGCTGCTACAAATAGTAGCATAACGGTAAGATGGTCGATGTATATGCCAAACCCAAACACCTTTGTTGTAATCGAACCAGTTTCTGGATTCCACCAGGATGATTCAAACCATGTGAACACGTCAGCTGCGCCAACTTTATTCATGTGTTCTTTGATTAATAATAGCGCTAAAACAAGGCTTGCACCCATAACTGTTAGAGCGATTATTCCTCCTTCTTTGACATTCTTTACCCAAGTTGGAGTCCCGTTGAATAGCCTACCCAAGAATAGGATTACAGGGAATGCCAAGAATGGCAATAGAGGAATTAGTACGGCATAATCTATGATTTCGCTTCCACTCATGATAACACCTCAATTCTTCAAGAGATTAACCTCATCTAGAGATATGGTCTCATGCTGCCCATACATTGAGAGGAAAATTGCCAGTCCGATGGCAACTTCCGCTGCTGCAATTGCGATTGCGAATACTGCGTAAACCCATCCAGTTACGTCTCCCCAGTGAGTTGCTGCAGCCACAAATTGTAGGTTGACTGCATTCAGCATTAATTCGATACACATCAGAACAACAATCGCATTCTTTCTACTGAATGCTCCCCACAATCCGATAATGAACAGGATGGCTGCTAGCCCCGATACCCATGCTGGGTCGATCATTCCTTTTCACCTCCAGTCAATTCCCACTCGAGATTCACCAATCTCTCGTCACGAACAAGATAAGCGGCTCCAACCATTGCCATAGCCATCAGGAAACCAAGTGCTAGAAGGGGTAATGCCCATTCTCCAAATAGTGCTGATGCTAAATCGCTAGTTGTTATCTCCTCGTCAGAGGAATCTTCCCAAACAACGTCCGCAGATACTGCAGCAACAATTACCGCTCCCAGGAATACAAGGCCGACCCTTGCTAGAATAGATAACAATCTCATTCAAAGTCCTCCTCAAGAATTTGCCTTCTAGTCAGCATAATACCGAATAGTACCACCAACATTACGCTAGCAAGATAAACTAAAATTTGAATCACAGCCAAGAATTCGGCTCCCATCAGAATAAAAATGCCTGCAACTCCCATGAAACAGAATATCAAACACATCATTGAGTGGGCAACTCGCTGCATGTAAATTAGTCCGAGAGCGCCACCGATTACGATGGTGCTCATCAAGAAAAACATTCCAACTTCAAGGTACATTGCAAGGTCCATGCTCAAGCCTCCCCTGCCGCTTTAGCGGCTTTCTTGGCTCTCTTGTCACGTTCTTTGCTCGCTCTCTTTGCTAATTCTGCATCTACAGCTTCTTGGTGGTCGCCGATCAGAACTCTTGTTCTACCTGCGTCCATCCACAGATCTTGTCTAGTGAATCCTGACATACCGTCATATTCGTTCGTCATGAAGAATGATGTGAAATTACATGCTTCCATACATAGACCACAGAACATACATCGTCCCAAATCGATTCTGCCAGAAACGATTTGGTCATCTGCGGGGTATAGTGATTCTAATGGAACATGGTCAACTTCTCCAGTATCGTTCCAGCGCATGCGCGCACTGTCGCCTGAAAGGTCCAATACCTCGCCAAATCTCCACTCATCTGGAGCGTCGGTGTGCGCTGTTGCAAGATTGAAGGAATCCATAGTCTCAAGCACTTCTGGCCTCTCTACAGCAGCGAATTTGCCAACTTCTAGTTGTGCTCCGTAGCCTTCCCATTCGCCTTCTGCGCTATCGAGAACGTCAACACGAAGTTCAGTCGTCATGTGAAGACAGGAGTTCGGACAGATGTTTACACACATCTTACATGCAGTGCATGTTTCCCAAATTACTCCGATTCTTCCATTGAAGTTGCCGGGAACGAATAACCAAGGTTCGATTTCCTCTAGACGCTCGTACGGATAATTCACAGTTTGAGGTTTCCAGATTGTTGGAGTCAAGTCTGTTCCTGAGCGGTCTGGTGTGTAGTGGTGTTGAGTAATATCGTTGATGTGCTTGGTTTTTTCAGCACGAGCAATATCGCCATCATCAACGAACTCTGGATGAGTTGTATTGTGATAACCGCTTGAGAATCTCTTACCGATGAATTCGTAAGTTCTCAAAACGGTCAATCCTGTTATCTTAAACGGGTACCAAAATAGGTTTCTGAAATTCGGTTTGCCATGTGGATGTGATGCCATTTTCTCACCTCACTCCTGTCCTGCAGTGTGCGTTCCCGCAGGAGTCATCGTACGAATGT
>WTIA01000083.1 GCA_011522915.1 Methanobacteriota archaeon | reverse complement strand
GTACTAAGCAGGCCATGCGTGCTTCGTGAGCCATGTCTAGGCCCGAGCCACTGGATGCAGGGCCGTCAGTTCCTAGGCGCACCTCAACTCCTGCTTCCTTGTATGCAGGTAGAGATGCAGTCCCTCCACATGCTAACTTCATGTTTGAGGATGGGCAGTGTGCTAGTATTGCTCTTCTTTCAGCCATGGTTCTCATTTCTGATTTCTTAACCCATGAACCATGAGCGCAGATTGTTCTTTCTGGAATGAAGAAGTCAATGCTGTCGAGATATTCAACGGGATACATTCCAGATGTCTTGAAGCAGTTTGCAACCTCTTTCCTAGTCTCTGAAACGTGAATTGAAAGGTGCGCATTATATTTATCAGCAAGCTCTTTTCCACCGAGTAATGTATTTTCATCACAGGTGTATATTGCATGTGTAGCAACGCCGTAATGCACTTTTTCGCCTGGTTTATTTGAGGCTAGTTGTGCCTCTAATTCTCTTCTGACCGAGCCGTCATCTCCACCTTCTCTGGGAGGCCATTGAGTCTGCGGGCCACATACAATGCCACGAAGGCCAGCTTCATTTAGCGCTGAAACAATTGATTCGGGGAAGTGGTACATGTCGCACGCGAATGTTGAACCGGTTTTGATCATCTCTAGCGCAGAGGCGAGGGCTCCAATACGAGCGTATTCCTTGGTGAGTTTCATCTCTGTTGGAAAGATGGATTTATCCAGCCATTCTTCCAGAGGTAATCCGTCAGAGAAATCTCTAGCGTTGAGTTGCATTGGCAGGTGAGTATGCCAATTTTGGAAGGAGCGGGTAATCAGTCTCTTACTACCATCCAGATTGTGGACGACGTCCTCATCACCGTTTGATTGAGACCAGGTTCCGTCTATATGGAGGAGGAAATCTCCAATGTGCGTGCGCTGCTCATCATCGATGAGAACCGCATTGGTATAGCGCACACACGCTTCGTCCATGACTGTGCGAGTTAGCCATTATGTGTGAAGGTTGGGGCCATTAGTTTGTGAATTAGGAAAATCAAATGATTATACAGGACGAACTATCCGAGCACAAGGGCGGTTATATACTGATGATTCAGAGGCACTCAAAGACCTTTGGCTTGCGCACACAGATTAGGTTAGACGTAGTTTCTAGACCTAGTTACAGAAATAGAAACACTCGCTTTTGTCGCTCCATGATATGCAATATCGTTGAAGAATTCTGGATGAGCTCTCTTGAAACTAGTCTCGTCAAAATCGAACTTCTCTTGTCTTTTCCAAACACAAATGCCCTCAATACCCTCATTATCTCCACAGGCTTTCATTACTTCTAATTCTCTAGTGAAGATTTCAGCTGCAATTTCTTCCTTCTCAACAATCAGATTGATGTATTCCTCGTGCTTATCCTCTAGTGATGTTGTTCTAGAGACGGTTCCATCAACCACATTGTCAATGGTTGCTTTTTCGGCAGAATACTTGTCCTTAGCAGCCTTTTCCGACTTGTGCAAGGCAGGATGATTCTTTGATTTAGTCTCTACGCCGGAACATTTGAACGGACCAGAAATCTTCCTTTTCGTACAGAATTTCTCGTAGATGAGTTTGTTTGCAGCGCTACTATCACGGAATAATTGGTACTTGAATTTAGGATCACCTTCGCCCCGAACATTGACTGTAGTAATTCCATCAATGCCGCCTCGATTTTTGTTGGTTGAAAGTTTTAGGAATTCTGTGATAATCGAAAGTTGATAATCGATTTCCTGCTTCTTGATGTTCAGGTCAACTAGTTCCTTGTGAATCTTGGAGATTTCTTTCTCTTCATCTCCAGACAGAGAAATCGTACTTCCATTGGATTGGTTTGCTGAGAAACCACGTACTGCAGCAACCTTTGGTCCAATCACATCGTCGTACAACTTAGCTTCCTGTTTGACTTGCTCTAGCTCGTCTTTACTTAACCTGAACCACTCTCTTCTGACTCTTGATTTTGCAAATTTCTTGTGTAAATACCGCTCCACCAAGAACGGAGCATCTGAGTGGAAAGAATGCACGTCAACGATTCGACGAGGATTTCCAGTTTGGTGATCTTTCTCTATCCTTTCTTTAACAGACCTGTCCTTAGAGACCATTCCTATCTTGTAATAATCAGAAGGCCCTGTTCTGTCATCTTCTTCGTTCAGTATGTATACGTGTCCTTCATCTAGCTTCATCAGTAATACCTCCTATATCCACAATTGTCCTCGTTATGTGCCCCAGTCAAACAACCTCTACACGGAGTTGCAACCGGCCTGTGGGCTCTTCGATAATTGAATTCTTTCCAAGTTTGGTAACAGGTATTTCTTGGCGGTGGTGCGCTGAAGAACAAATCAATCTCTTCTTTTGATGGTTCACGAATCTCTGTTGGAGTGTATGTTTCACCAGGAGCTACCATGTATTGGCTAAACTCAGATTCGTGCTGTACATCGAATTCCTCGATGATTACATCACCAACAGAGGAGTAATTAGGCAATGGTGCTGCCCCAATGACTAGTCCAGAATTATTGAGAGCTCTGAGTTCATCAATACTGTACTTTTGACTGAATATAGGTACCAATCCACTAAACAGGTTGCCGGAACTTACCGTAATCTTGAGGGCGCTAATCCCATGCATCTTGGTCGCTGTTTTGAATAGTTGACTCAGGAAGTTGTATCCAATGCTTTTGCGGTTACCCTTGGTGTCTTTGGTCCTTCTCTCTAGTCTTTCTTTACCATTCTTGTCGTAGTAAACAATCGAGACGGTCTTGGCAAGAGATTCGTTTGGAATTTCATCTGCCGAGACCGTGATTCTTGCTTGGTTCAATCCTTCCCAGAAGTCCTCAGGTACGTTCTCAACCTTCAGTGTACCAGAAAAGAAATCTGGATTGATTGGAGAGAAGAAGCCTTGACCGGGGGCTGATGAAACATCATCATTAGGCTCACCATTCTCTATGTTCCAAGCTAACTCAGGTGCTACTATAGTACCAGCGTTGTTGTAATCGTATATCGCCCATGACATCCAGTGGTAGATGTGGTTCTCTCTTTCAGTTGAACCTTGACCTGTATTCATGATGACTTCCCAAGCCTCAAGGTCATGGCCGTCGATTGGTCTACAGGGCTTCAGAACTTCTAGGAATGCTTTCAGCATCTCTTCATCCGTTGAGTCTTTGTCAAGTTCAGACAGTTTGTAGGCGAGTGGGAACAAGCCCATAATCGACTTGAACATGATGACATTGAACATCTTTGAGTGCATAGTGCTCTTTTCTGAGTTACCTTGTCCTTTACCCCACCTGTTGTTGATCTCAACATCATGGTAGGAAATACCAGTCTTAGGGTCGGTGTTTGCAGTAATCTTCCACGCCTTGAAGTAGTTGAAAACGGTGCGAACGAAATCATCTTCTGACTCTGCAAGTTCAGGGAATTGGAGAACCCATGGGTTACAGTGTGCAACCCAGTCGTAGGCATCTACCACCTTCTTCACAGATTCATCCTTTGCCTTCCCGTAGAACAAAATCATGTCATGTAGTGGACTGTTTGGATTTAGAGTTAGTTTAGCACCAACACGATAGGCCATTCTATTCGCGTGCCTATTGGTGAAAATCTTGGTCCAATCATCGTCGAATTCCTCAGAATTGTCAAGGAAACTCAGTGGAACGTGGCCGTAATCCTCAGTTGCTTGGTGACTTGCCAACTTCAAAACATAACGTAGGTGTAGTTTGTGTAGAACTGCCAAATCCTCACTCTGCACGTTAATTTCTGCGAATATACGTCCGCCTCCGCCATCATACTCTGAATCTACAACCACAAATGGAATTAGCATACTCATCGCATCACAGCTTAGCCTCGAGGAGCGAATTCTGTGTTGACCATCCACAAGATCCATCGGTCTGTGGTCAACACCATTAGCAAAGTCTACATCTCTAAGATTGTCTTGAATGTACTTAATCAGTTGCAAATCAATGACCAATCTCTTGTTCACTCCCTCGCCAACGAAGGTAGCAGAGCCGTTTTCTTGCGCATCCTTGGAAATCTCAAGAATAACAGGATTCACAATAGTAGGGCTAGTGGTCAAGAACTTCTCGATATTTTCGATTCTCTCAAACTCTAGTGGCCTTTGATATTGGCCTGTAACCTCTTCATTTAGGGTTCGTTGACAGATTTCAAGGGTCCTTGTTGCAGCAGGTAGCGCAGGGACTCTACAAATCGCATCTGCGATTCCCAGAGAAATAACTCCAAAGTGGTGAGTGAGTCCGGATTGCTCGAACTCCGTTACAGGGACCTCGTGTTTACCCCAATTGTCAACACTCTTGTCATATTCGTGACTAGAAGCCCAGTATGGCTTGTCCTTATCTTCCTCCTTAGGTGTTGATTGGATTGCCTTACTAATAGCTCCGAATTCATGCAGGACAGCAGGCAGTTGCTGCGCCTCTTCTTCCTTACATATGTGAGCCAATGCTGCTCGGCAGAACCCACAATTCTCTAGCTTCTTCTTCTCTAATTCCTTCATACTCATTTTACTGCCTCCTTCTTAGTTTTCTGATTATTTCCAAAAATTCCAGATTTATTCCTGACTAATTTGAGCATAGCTGCTCTTCCTACATCTTCGAATTCTTTCACCCATTCTGACCATGCTAACAGTGTTTGGTTAGGATGTACTCGGCCGTTCTCAGAATCATAAAATTCAAGGGTTTCAGGAACTTTGAAATCATAAGGTGCGTGTACACACAAAACATCTTCAGATTCAGATAGGATCTCGCCGATTTTACTTGCATAGCAAGTAGGTAATACGGTGAACAATAATTTCCCCCTCATTTTTGTGATACTATCTCTGACATACTCTGCAGAAAGGAAGTCCTTCTCATAATGGTCATTTGAAATGCCCGGCACAGGTTCGAATTCAGGTGCTTCCCATTCCTCGAGTTCTTCGATTTCTCTGAAAGTAAACTCCTTCACTCCATGTCCAAGATGTATCCAGGCAATTGGGTTACTTACTTCCTTAGATTTGACGAAAACGTCTGTTATCTTTGCCTCAAATCTCACCCTTAGTCTCGGCGTCTCCTTTCCAAGCATCAATCGGTAACTTCCTACGGTATGAACGATGCGCGATATAGTCGAAATTGCATCTAATAGTCCATGCGTGTATGGGTCGGATACAAGG
>WTIA01000061.1 GCA_011522915.1 Methanobacteriota archaeon | reverse complement strand
ATTTCTATTGTTGTCTCATCGTATGAATAATCAAATTCAACTGAAAGGTTCCACATTGAGTCTGGGTCAGGTGTTGATGAACTCATCGAGTTAGGGGCATTGTTTGCATAGTAGTACTCGACTGGAATAATCAAAAATAGTATTCCAACACCTAAGGTTGCGATTTTGTTTCTTGCAGGTAACTTCTCCAACCATGGGTCTTTGTCCTTTAGGACCATGATGAAATGAGCAATGAATGCAGCACCCATTCCAGGCACAGATTCGAAAATGTGCACATTTAGTCCCAATATTCTCCAAGTAATTACAGCGACAAGTGCCGCTGTCATCATTACCATCGAGTGTTGAGAACTTGGTTTGAAGCCTGACATTCTAACAATGATTAGTGGAATAAACATCCCACCTAATCCGTAAACAGCTAGTACAACTAATGAGAATACTGAATTGTTCCCTGTGAAATATGCTCCAAGGGATAGACAAGTTGCGACAAAAGCCATCACCATTGTTGTAATCTTTGTTTTCTTGTGATTTGTCGACCATTCCGGTACCAAATCATCGGTGATTGCAGCAGTGCAAGCAAGAACCTGGGAGTCGGCAGTAGACATTGTCGCAGCGAAAATTGATGCAAGAATTAGACCAACCCAAAACGGACCTAATACGTCCATGGCGAGGAGCGGTAGTGCAAGTTCTGGGTCAAAACTGCCAGATTCAGGGAATATTACTCTTGATGCAAGCCCTATGATAATCATCAAAGCCAAAAACGGTGTTTGCCAAACGAAAAACCACAAACATGCTTGCTTGCGATCTTCTTCAGATTCGAGAGTCATAATTCTAGATACGACCTGTGGCTGTCCAGCAACACCCAGTCCTCCAAGGAAGAAAGCGAAAACCCACATGCTGAATCCAAGTTTCAAATCTGGAGGGGTAATTGAAGTCAAAGCAGGGTCTATGCCATTTAGTGATGAATGAAGTCCAGAGAACCATCCTACCTCACTCAGAGCAACGTAACATAGCAGAGTAGAACCGACAATCATTACACAAGATTGAGCAGCATCAGTCCAAATTGATGCACGGATTCCACCAGCGTAGCAGTATGCTACAACAAGGACGAATCCGATTATTATTCCAACCCACTCTGCCCAACCTAGCATTGCAAAGAGTGCCTTACCTCCGCTTGAGAGTTGAGCTCCAGCGTAAATTAGCAAGAATGCGACAGAACAAATGGCAGCCATTTTTGCCTCTGGTGCACCTTTCACGTTAGCGACTAATGATGAAAGCGAGCGAATATTTCTCTCATTACCCTCGTTCTGAATGTACTTGTACAACCAAATCCATGCAACTAATTGGCCGATTGTTGAAATGATAGAAATCCAAATTGCAGAGTAGCCCATCAGCCACATAAATCCAATAAATCCGATGAACATGTAACCAGAATTCCATGTTGAAACAGCAGATAGTGCTGCCAAAGCAGGATGCATCCCTCTTCCAGCAACGAGATAATCATCTGTGGTATCCTTCTTTACACGTATGCTAGCCATGCCAACTCCAGCGAAAAGGAGCATGAATACGAGAAATGAGATGATTACCCAAATCTCTTCTGACATTATACCAACCTCAAGTTAGAACCTCGAGTAATCGGTCTTGTTCGGCTGCTCTTCGCAATTCCATAGCAATTCTGCGTCCGGAAGATACAGGCTTTCGCCAAGTTGCGTTTCCGTAAGGATGACCCACTGAAACGTGTACATTTGTTCCTCCACCCAATCTTGGTGCGACATCATAGATTGAATAATTCATGTCCTTGTCGATACATGTTTGAAGACAGAATGGACCAATGATTCCTGGGTCATAATGTTCTTTGGAAGCAGTGATGAACTTCTCTCCCAATTCAAACGCTTTCTCAAGTAGGGATTCCCTAATTGTAGCAGTGTTGTGCCCAACAACCGTCATTTCTGGTATTTGCTGATGGGCAGGCATTGTCATTTGCTGCGGTGCAGGTAATCTGACGTGACCATCAAGTGATGACTCAAACCTCCAATCAACTCCAAGAAGTTCCAGTTTAGGCATGTCTTCTTCAAGAGGGCTGTAAAAGAAATTCAGGTTAAACACTGGGCCGATGACGTATCTTTCGATTCTAGCACCATCAAGGCTTGCTTGGTCGATTGTACCCTCTTTCAGTAAGGTTTGTGATTTTTCTAGGTATTCTTCGTAGGATGCGCAGGTGAAGAAACCTCTCTCCAACTTCTTTTGAGCATGGTGTAGTTTTACGATTACCAAGCAATCGATATCCTGTGGGTCTTCGATTGCTTCAGGATAGGGCAAGCCAGCTTTGTCTAGAATCCAATAGTAATCTTGGTCTTCGGTTCGCTCTTCCATCCTAAGCATGTTCCTTGAGCCAAACATAGGAACTCGGAAGTTATTTTCAACATCTCCAATACTGGAATAAGAAGTAAAAGAGCGGTTGGGAATGTAGATTACATTTCTCTTTCTCATTTCTTCCTGCATAGCAGGTTTCATGACATCGTTGAATGAGTCCAAAACAATCGCTTTGTCAACCATACCTCTGCGAACTCGTCCAGAAACGGTTCGCTGAGTTTTGAAGTACTCAGAATATGTTTTTTCTCTGCCTTTTTGACAATATGCAACAGTTGGAAATCCCTCTTCAATAGCTCCGTCGCAGATATCCAGAGCAGAATGACTTGCAGTCATTCCTACACGTAATTTCAGGCGATCGTAGTCTTCGATTATGCCTGCAATTTCGTCTTTGCCAATCATCTTACAACTCTCCTCCTTACTTTGGTATACTAGATGGCCTTTGTAATTAGTCAAAGCGTTGTAGTTGCATTAATTCCTCAGTTGACAAGGTGTCTCCACTCATCAACTTGGACATTAGGTCCTGGACTTCACCTCTCGCACCCCGCTGTGTTTCGCCTGTTGCTGTTCCTTGCATGGCACGTAGAATGTCTTGTATCGAGTGCAGGCATCTGAGTGAAACGATGTAAAAGTGATGAGCCTTATCGGCTTCTTTCTTTGATTTACGCAATTCTCGGTGCGCTTCTTCAGCAAGTTCCCTTTGTCTATCGACTTCTTTGTTCCACTGAAGCATCAAATCGTGGGCCTCTTGTGCGGCTTGTGCAGCTTTTTGGACTTCAACGTGCGCAGCTTCCTGCTCAACCATTGCTTCTCTAAGCATTCCCCGAGCTTCTTTCAAATCTCCGTTTGCGTCTTCTGAAGCCTTCATTTCCTTAATCTTAGAGCGAATTTCTTTCATCCGCTTCATAACTTTCTTCTCATTCTGGCCTAGGTGCTTACCCATTTCCATCTCTCGATCCAGTCTTTCAAATTCTCTTCGCAGAGAGTGAACGGTGACTTTTTTGTCTCTTCGGCCTCGGTTTCCGGAATCTCTGTCATCCTTCTCGGACCTCTCAGAATCTAGCATTGACTTTGCAGCCTTGACTTTCTTGTTTGCTTCCGAACGGATAGATTTCTTCTCTCTGACTAATTCGTTCATCTGTTCACGAATTTCACGTTGTTGACGGACATTTTGGATTAACTCTCGAACTTCAGCATTCAGTTCATTTCTGATAACAGTATGTTCTTTAGTTCTTGAGTTCCACTCATCACGAGTATTGCGGTACTGCGTAGCCTTTTGGTTGACTAATTTACGCTTCTCTTCCAAAGTATCCTTCAATTCTGCCATTACCATCGCACCTGTTCGCCTTGTACTCCCGTACACTCAGCGAGTAGGCGACTTACCTATCCCATTTGAAGCCTCCCTACGGGAGACTTTCACAAAAAGGGTAGAATTGCAACTGAAGCCTTTGCTAATTTTCTTCTTGCTTTACCGAGATTACTTCCATTTGGACATTGAATAATGATGCAATGTCCCGAATCAATTCTAGATGAAATAACGGTTGAATTTTCACCGACGATCGTCAGTAAATTATCTTCGGGATGTAGATCAAGAATTTCGTTTAGGGAGGCAGGTTTGAAATCGGTAGATGTGCGCTCTATTGTGAAACCTTCAGGGTCTATCAGTGCAGCCGCAATAATGCATTCGTCATCAACGAGTTCGGAGATGATTTTTATTCCCACATTTGGGCTCAAACGTTGGTACCTCAATACTATTTGGTTTGAATTGGCCCTCTCATCACGTAACCAATACCAGCTTGGTAGTATCCTTCCAATTTAGAAACCACCTCTAAGCCTCTCTTTTTATAGAAATCAATTGCAAATTCATTGTCTCCACGAACCTCAAGTTGTATTTCTCTATGACCGCTTGCACTTGCTGCCTCAATTAGTAAATCCCAAGCCTTTGATCCAAAACCCTTGCCTTTGAAATCAGAATCGATTGCAAAAGCCACTATTCTAACTCTGTCCTCACTGAATTGGTTTGCCCAAAGCAGCCCCCTTATCATGTCATTGGAGTCTAGGAGGACCAGATTACCACCCCATTCAGGAATGGGAAGAGTCCTTACTGATTCTCGAGCATATCTTTCTCCGGTTTGGTCCAAGAAAAGTTGCTTAATCACCTCGACAGATGAATCATCAAGGGACTTGGGGTTCGGTCCAAGACACCACCGAGCATGTTTGCTTTCTTCATTTGTTAACATTGCCATCAATCTTTTTTCTTGAACTGACTTCTTGAGCCTCTGTGTGCTCCCAAATTACCCATCTTCCTCATTCCTGCCTTCTTTGAACTGACTTTTCTCGTACGTTTTGAAGAGGTTTCGTTATTCATTCCTGACAGTAATCCAGAAATGTCTCCTAAGGTCATCGGACCAGAATCTTCTTTTTTGCCACGTGGCTTGCTTTTCTTGTTTCCTCTGCCACTATTTCTTCCTCGGTTTTGGCTTCCTGATTTCTTTCGTAACCACGCATCAAGACGTCCTGCTTCTCGTCTGAGCTTGTGCATTTCTCCACGTCTTTTTCTCAGCGCCTTCTGTATATTGTGAACTCTTCTATCATAGGAATTTACTTCTTTGGAACTGATGTTCTTATCCTTCAGCATTGGCTCATTTTCAAGCAATTTTGAAGTTGCATCATCATGCTTGGTTTCATAGATTTTTAATTTCTTAATCTCTTCTTTTTGCTCCTTGACAAGTTCGATGAACCGGTGATGTAATTCACTTGCTTCTCTTGCTTTGCCATGCATTGCCTGTAATTCCATAAACCATGAAAATTGGTCTTTTTCCTTGTTTAAAGACGGAACTCTGTGTATGTCAAGTTCTTCGGTCAATCTCGAATAAACCTTTGACAATTCATCTTCAATCATATGAATAGGTAAAATTACATCTGAATTGATTTTGTCTCTCTTCTTCTTAATCTCATCAATCTCTGCATTTCTAGATTTTAATCCAAGGACGACACTCTTGTGTTCTTTTCTTAAATCTGAAGTTTCTTCTATAACTCCACGCATTGCCTTTGCCATTCTGAGGGTTGATTGTCTCTCTGATTCCAATGCATCAATTAACCTGTCAACAGAATCTATTTCTGCTTTCGTTTTTTCTAACATATTTCTGACGATGTCATCGGATTTGTCGCGCAGGTCATGGAATATATCAACTGGCTCCATGTCACTCAGTCTATCCGGGTCAACAGTTTCACAGATATCTTTCCACGGAGAGCCATTACCAAACATTTCTGCTGCCCTTAGTAACTCATTCCGTATTCGAATTTCGCCATCTGCCCAAACTACTCGTGATAGGTCGTGATCTAAATCAAATGGATCTTCTATCGCCAGATGATGTTCACCCATTCTTCCTGGATTTTCCTTATCGCTGTTGTAGATTTCTAGTGCAGATGGCTCTTCATCCATCCAGCCCTTCTCTTCTCTCGATAGAGATTTTCCCGAGCGAATAGAAACAACGCCATTACTCCAGTCTCTAGTTGCGTAATTGTGGAAGAAAGACAAAGTTAATTCTGCAATGTTTTTGTTATTTGAATCATCTAGTGCGTTACTTTCATCGATTGTAATATCAAATTCCTTTCCATCAATTTCTGCTAATACCCTATCAGTACTCGATTGCAGATTTGGTATGACGTCCTCCTCAAGTAAGTGGTTGATTACTAAGATGGACCAAGCGTATGATGAAAAAGTACCGTTAACTGAATCTGAGATATTTCGATGCAAAGCCCAATGCTTGATGCAAATCGCCAAATCTTTCACTCTGCTGTCTAGTTTTGCATAACTTGCAAGCAATTTTGTATTGTGTAATGCTAAGGTGTTGTTTATTGAAATGTCAACGTGGATACCACTCCTTGGGTCTGTGAATTTAACAATGGGAACCTTTGCACGTGAAATGATTTGTACCTTCTCCATACCTTGACCTTTGAGCATCCCGCCAATTCTTTTCAGAACTTTCTTTTGATTTGCGTCTTGAATTTGCAAACACAGGTCAAAATCTCCTCCTTTCAGAGACAAACCACTCTCGACCGAACCGAAGGTGGAAATTTTTGAGTTTTCAAATTTAGAAGCAATACTTTTCTCCAAGTGTTTGAGGAGGCTTTCTCTTCTTTTCGTTTCACTGCTGTGGATGCGATTTGCTGATACAGTGTTTTGAAGTGGTTTGATGAAACCTTCCAAATTTTCTGGAGTTTGAAATTCAATTTTTTCCTTGTTTGTCAGGTATTTGTGGAGGTAGGAATATTTCTCAATATCTGATTTTGAAAATCCAGTAATTTCACACGAATCACTCATTCTTCCTCACCTCCTTGATTTGACTTTTCCACAGCCTCTCTCTCTAATTTTTGGGCTCTTGCTATGGACTTGGAAGAAGGGCCGCCTTCTCTGACTCTAGTTGCATCGACTAACAGATCTTCAAAATTGTCATTTTCAACTCTATCTTTCCAGAAAAGTAGTGCGTCTTGACTGGAAAGTAGTGCATTCTCTAATCGAGATGTTCTAGAACTTGCTCTTGCTCTAGCCTCTTCCCATTTCATGTAGGAATCGTGTTTCTCTTCATTGGCTTGAACTAGTTCAACCATGGCATCATGGGCTTTTTGTGCGGAGTCTAGAAGTTGTCTAGCCTTGGAACGAGCATCTTTCATCTCTTTGACAAGAGGTTGAGATGAGGTTCTTTCTTCAACCCATTCTTCATGTTCTTTGATTAGAGATTTCATTTCATTGATGAATTTCTCTTCAGTCTTATGAGTACCCGCACTAGTTTCTAGTTGGTTTTCCAAGGATTGTAATTTAGCAGACAGTTTTTCTTTTGCCCATTTTGGATCAGGGTTTTTCATACCACCTTCCTCAATAAGTTGTTCTCTAATCTCATTGGCTTTCTCAAACAAATCTCTAGCTTCTTTCTGTGCCGTGTTTCTTTCGTTCTTCAAATTCGCTACTTTTGCATTGATTTTGTCTCTCTCTTCCTTTGCAGATTTCGCTCTCGGTTCAGCGTTTAGCAGCTCTTCCTTTCTCTCTTCCAAATCCTCTGGAATCATATCTGCGAGTCGTTCTCTTCGATGCAAAATTGCTTGTGCTAACAGTTTAGGAGAAACTGCGAGGAGGTCGTTAGCATCCATTGGAATCACCTGCGCCACCTGACCTCCTTCAATAAAGGCTACGTCCCACCCTAAAGGGTGGGTGAATGTGATAACCCCCCTCGTTTGAGCCCATCACATGCGCCGAGCCATTGTGGTTGCATTCATTCTTTCAGTGGCTCTAATTCCTATTGTAAAGGCCACAGGTGGGGTAATTGATTCTGTGCAAATTTCAGGAAATGGCGAGATAGGAGAAGGTCCAATCGATGTTAATATCTCATTGATTGGAGTTGGCGGAGCATCCTCTTCTTCAGTTAATTGGAACGTTTCCTTGTCAGATTCAGATGGTAACCTAATCGACTATGATAGTGGAAATAGTTTGGTCGATGACGGAGTTTTAACATACGTCGAGACTACATTAGCCAATGCCCCTCTTGGAATTTCTAATCTAACTGTTTCACTTTCTGGCGATGTTGGAGTTCCTAATCAAAATCAGTGGACAAATTATTCACAAACCATATTTCGACTTAGGCCATTGGATATCTCCATTGGTGAACCCATTTACAATCCAATAGATTCTTCTGGCAACGATACAGGAAACCTAACCCTGAGGGATGGCGACTATGCCAGAGTAGAAGTTCCGATTATCAATTCAGGTGATGTTGATTGGAATGGTAGTGTGAACTTATCAATCGAGTCTGAAAATTTGCCTGAGCAAAATGTCAATGTGTCTGGCGATTCAACGGTTATTGTAACATTTATCTCAAATCGGTTGTTTGAAGGAATGCGAAGTATGAGCGTTAGTATTGATGGGCCACCTGATTCTGACTTATCAGATAATGAATATACCGGAATTATTGAGGTCGGTCCTCCTCCTCTTCCTGCCATTGAATTATCCTTGCAACGGCTGAGTGAACCAGCAGTAGGTGAACAAATAACTTGGAATTTGCAAGCAAATAATTCTGGAGATTCAACATATTCAGGACAATTGGTTTGCAGCAATGACAATGGTGAATTTTATTCTGTTGCAGCCTCTATTGAACCAGGTAATTCGTCTAACTTTACAGTGACAATGGATTCCAAGCCGGGAGAGGTAACATGCAGCACAGATTCAACTAGAACAAGTGCGACAATAGACGCTGTTGATATCATTGAGATGACGTCAGCTATTTTCATTGGGGCTGGGCACTCGAGCCCATCACTGCTAGGAGGGCCTTGGCATGCGGGAGACGACGTTGTTCTTTCACTTCTTTTGAGAAATGAAGGAGACGCATTAGGTAATGCAAGGCTAGTAATCGAGACTAACGGAGATACATACACAGGGACCTCAGTTTCATTGGATAGTGGTAAAGCTGGTGAAGTTAGGAATGAATTTACTATCTATGCATCAGGTCAGCACACAATAAACTGGAGTATTGTTAGCCAAGATGGAGTTGTAGATTCCAATCTGTCAGGTTCTTTGCTAATACCAGTCTTAGCATCTCAAACTATAGTTCTTGAAATCGAAAGTGTTGATGTCGTTGAAGATGGAGTTGAAATTTCATGGAAAGCTGATCTCGCAGACGGAAAAGAAAGGTTAGTTTTCTTGGAATTTGGTGCTATCCAAGATGGACTGAAAACTGAAGGAATAACTGAGGAGAGATTGCTATTGCCCGGTACAACCTACGGCAGTGTGAACATTGGTTTCCAAAACGGGCAAGAAGTATATGCAGACTTAAGTGAGAGTGGCTGGACGATAGGATTTGGCTCGTTCACAAGTGACGAATTTACTATGCCAGAGTTTTCAGTTGAACCACAAGTTACGGTTAATCCTTCAACACAACCAAGAGTGCCTTCGGTAGGCGCTCAAGTCACAATCTTTTACACCTTAAACAATCTTGCAGAGGGAACAACTCCTGCAGGCCAAATCGTTATCACCGATTCAAGTGGTGAAATTCTCGCCAGTGATGTTAGTCCTGAATTTAGCACAGGTTCATTGGACTCAAGTTCAACTGTAAAGTGGCCTTCTGGAGACAGCGTCAAGGTTGTAGTTACTTGGCACATTCAGGGCAAATCAGTTAATGACGAAGTTATGATAAATTCTGAATCTGTCAGTGAAACGACTGAAGGGTTTACAATTCCTTGGGGAGGAATACTTGGGGGATTAGCGCTTGGGATGGTTCTCATATTTGCAGTTCGAATGAAAAATTCACCTGCCAAAGAAAGCAAACCTAAGGAAACAAAAACCAAAAAACCAGTCAAAGGTAAGGAAGAAAAAATCGAGGTTGCGTGTCCATCTTGTGATCGTAGATTGCGTGTGCCAAATACATATACAGGGGCAGTCAGATGTCCTGAATGTGAAACAAGATTTGATGTACAGGCCGAGCAGGTTGAGGAAGAGATTGAACAACAAGATTCAGAAGTAGTGAAATCAGAACCCGAAAATGACGCCTTGTGGTCTGCCTCAAAAGATGACATACTAGGATGTCCAAAGTGTACGAGAAAATTAAAAGTTCCATACGATAAGAGGCCAGCGAAGGCTAGATGTCCAGCATGTACAACCGTATTCGAAGCGAGAAAAGAGTGATGTGAAATTATGGTTACAGGGCACTTCCAGGAATTTGAGGATGAATATCTAGAAACTCTGTATGAATTCAATGAGAGAATTCCTGGTGAAAGAGTAAGAAATGGGGACTTAGCAAAATATCTCGGAGTTTCTCCAGCCTCCGCAACAGAAATGATTCAGAGGCTTGCTAGAAACGGTTTTGTTGATTACGTTCCATACAAGGGTGCAATCCTAACCGACAAAGGATTAGAGCATGGAATGATGATGAAAAGAAGACATAGGCTGGCAGAAGTCCTTTTGACGACTTTGCCATTTGAAGGCGATGTCCATGAAACAGCTTGTCGTCTTGAACATGCTTTCAACGATGACCTCGAGGTATGTATATCCCAATTGCTAGGAAATCCAAAAACAGACCCATCGGGTAAAGAAATACCTCCTGCAAATTCTCGAATTGCAAATAAAATCTCAACAGCATCTTCTATTAATGTTCTTTCAAATCTTGAAAATTCATCAAAAGGCGAGATAACTTTGATTTTAACGACATCTGAAAATCGAGATGTATTACGTGAGTTTGCATTTGGCATCGGGGATGTTATTGAAAGGACAAACTCTGGTTATTTGTGCAATAACAATGAAATACAAATTTCAGATGAATTAGCAAACAGAGTAATTGTGAGGTTGATGCCATGAGTGAAGAATTGCAACAACTTCGAGCACGGGAAGACCGATTTCACAGTATCGATAGCCAATTTCTCACAGAAGGACTGCGTCTAGTGTTGCTTTTACCTGCTTTTTCCCTCCTGTCATTCTTTGGGGCATGGGCATACAAAGGTGAGAGTCCTTCTTGGTGGTTGGATAACATAGAACCAACAGTAGGATTCGACCTTTCAACAGCATTTACGCTAATTTCTACAACTATTTTGTTTGGATTTTGTGTGGGCCTATATCTGCACAGATTCAGAGTAAAACTGACCAGGCAGGTTTTCCGTGATGAAGTGCGCAATGCAGCAGAAGCACACAGGCCAGTCACAAGTATGCATGGATATTCATCTGTTGATGGCCTGATATCTAGGACTATGGCTAGCCATAATACCGCACTTTGGATGGGAATTATTGCTACCGTTATTTCATTAGCCGTCGCATATCTGGATTCCGATTCAAAACTCGGCGGCAGAGGTTTACTAGCAAGTGCTTCTCTGGTGACTATGGCAATTGGTCAGCACCTTTCTACGAGGAATCGTCGTTTCAATATGGTCACTAACGATGGTTTACTTTCGGCATACACTCCTCCTATACACCCCTCAACCCTCAATATGGCTTACAGTGAGATGCTGAAAAATTTGATGGATCCTTTGCTCAGAAGCAAGTTTGATGATTTCTTGCAGGAATTTGAATCTCATTGTAAAAAGGGTGTACAACTTGAATTTGGTAGAGAAAAATTCCTGATGCTAATGCATCGGAGATTCAAAGGTGGAATCGATAGGAACACCACAAGTATTGAATTAGCTGAAATTCTTAACGATAAAGGTGTGAAAACAATTCTCGAGCATGAGACCTTTAACGAGGAATTGTGGGATTCATTATTTGCGAGGTCTTCACGCTCTAATCCAGCATTCTATAGATTAATAGAAAGACTAGAACAAGACCTTGCAATAGGTAGAAAAATCGACATGGATGGATTATTATTTGATGTGGATTTAGAAAATGTTGTCACAGAAAAGGCAAATCTGTTTTGTTATATGCACAATCTAAAAGATGAATCAAGACAGGTAGTTTTACGAGTACACTCTCCCGATTTCAGGCCGCATGACTTGGCTCTTAGATACAATTTAGAGCCTGGAGAGAAATCTTGGTGGTCAGATGAGTTGGTTCCGGTGTCTAGTGAAGGCGATGAAGATATTATTGGCAGAATGTCTGGTCTTCTTCGTGATGGAACGATAACTTGGCAGACATTACTTCCCGAGAGAACAGGTGAAGCTTCTGTTTCCATTAGATTGGAAAATACAAATGGCGATTTGCTTGTTGGAAGACAAATAAACGTCAGAGTACAACCAGAATTTTTCACATGGCTTAGGAATACTAGTTCAATAACTTCTTATCTAGTCGGAGGTATTGGTTTAGTAGGCTCGATTATATTCCAGTTAATGGCAGTACTCGCCTCAACATGATTGAGAATTTCAATCGTAGCATTGAAAGGAATGATGTCATCGCAGAAGCCATGACCGAGCCTCAAGACGAGTCGCCTCGTCCAGATTCAGATCTGCGTGACCACCTTCATCAAATGGAAGCGAAAGTGCGTAAATTGCGCGATTCTAGAAACAATCATAATGAGCAAGGCAAGCGTTTTGCTGAACAAAGAAATGCTATTCAAGCACAGTACAAGGAGCACCGTGAAAAATTAGACATGTCTGTGGCAGAGGTTAAGGCCATAAGAGCTGAACAAAATCTTCACAAGACTCGCAGAGATGCTATACAATCGCAGATTAGAGACCTGATCGGTCAAGCAAAGGCACAGCGTGGGGATAAAAATGAGAAAAAATCCGCATCATTCGAATTCAATAAGTTGGCTAGTGAGGTTGACAACATGGAGAAAACATACGAAACTCGAGGCGGTATGTCGGCCAAGAAAGAGAAGGAAACTATGGAGAAAATCAAGAATATGCGCAGGCGTATGAAGGAATTAGAACCAGAAGTAGAGAAATTACAACTAATCAAAGTCGATTTATCGAATCGTGATGAAGCAATTGCCCAGTTAAAAGCTGAAGCAGATGCTGCACACAAGGACTTCGTGGAGTGCCTCGAAAGAGCAAAGGGAATGAGCAAAGAATTGGACGAAATGTTCGCCCACCGCGACTTCCTAAAAGGGGAAGGCGACAGATTCCACAAAGAATTCTTAGCATGTAGAGAAAAGGCCGACGAAGTCCATTCAAAAATTTCTGAATTAATGAAGGAAGTGAACGAGGCCCGAGACAAGCTAAAGATCGCTCGTGAAGAGAGAGAATCATGGATTACAGATCACAATGCAAGTGTAACAGATGAAATGAAGACCGGTGCTGAAGATGAAAAAGTCGCAGACTCAATGGTCGACCACCTTTTGAGTGCCGGCTCACTGACCTTTGGTGGAACAATGTCTGGCGACAGAGCTGGAATTGATACAAAGAAAGGACGTTCAAGCAAAAAGAAAAACATGCGCAGGGTCGACATGACTGCTTCTCGTGGAAGGAGATGAGAAACTGCTTGGAATCATCATGGCGGGAGGCCGCGGCACCCGCTTGATGCCATTAACCAAGAATCGTCCTAAGCCAATGGTTCCAGTTCTTGGAAGGCCAGTGATAGACTATGTCAAAGATGCAATGGTAGACGCAGGTCTAGAAGAGATAGTCGTAACTACCGGATATCAAGGAGAACAATTGATATCACACGTCAATTCATGGAGAATACCAAGTCGAGTAAATCAGGAAGACACTCCAATGGGTACTGCGGGAAGCGTCAAACTCCTTTCAGGGGAGTTGAGTGAGACATTTGTTGTAGGGTCAGGAGATTCAGTAGCCTCTTTTGACATCAAAGACTTGTTGAACGCACATCGAAGTTCTGGGGCAAAGGTTACGATGGCTTTGTGGAAAGTCGACGACCCTACAGAGTTCGGAATAGTTGGGCTATCGAGTGAACATCTGGGAGAAATTGATTCTTCTCTAACCGAGGGCTTCATTTCAAAATTCAAAGAAAAGCCTACGGTGGAAGAGGCATTTTCAAATTTGATTAACGCTGGCTTGTATATTATCGAACCAGAAGTGATGGATTTAGTCCCTGAAGGAGAAAAATACGATTTTTCAAAGCAGTTATTTCCCGATGTATTGCAACGGGGCTGGCCGATGTACGCCAAAACAGTAAACGGAATATGGTTTGATGTGGGGCACCCATTTGAGTTGCACAAGGCACAGATGGCATTGATTGAGAACAGAGATGTATTGCCTTTCCCTATGCCGGAAGGAGAGGTGTTACCTGATGGCTCATTCATCAGCGAATCCGCTATGGTAAGCGGCCACATATCCAGGTCTGTGATTTTAGATGGGGCTTCAGTAAATGGAGCCGCAGTTAACTCAGTAGTGATGGCGAATTCTAGAATAAATGGCGTTTCAGAATCCTCAATAGTTGGAGAGGATACAATAATCGATTCAAGAATTCTGAATTGTGTAATTGCAGACAAGTCACACATAGTCATTGACTTAGAGAATGAGAAAAGATAGTTTTCGGAGCGCGTCGGTGTCAGATTCTTATACCGATTGTTTACGCAGGGATAGCATGAGCATTGAAGATGGAAGGGAGCCGGTAAGAAGTTATGACCGGTCTTGGACTGAAATTGAGGAAATGTTGGACAAAGCAATAGCTCGCAGAGATCAGTGGAAGAAATGGTTCGACCAATGCAGCAAAGATGGAGACCGCGACGGTATGAAAGAAGCGGCACGCAATCACAAGGCCCTTGACGGGGTGATTAAGACACTCCGTTGGACTCTAGGAGAAGAGGGTGTAGATCACCCTCTTGATTGAAAATAATCATCACCTACCTCCAACGAGGTAACTGCATGGGAGTGCACCATGTGTCATGGCAGTCTACCGCCAGTGGTGTTGAAGATGAGTACATTCATGCTGCTGCTCTTTCGTGGTTAGTGGGCGATGAAGATGCTATAACAATAGAGAGAATGAACTCTTATCATGGCTCTCCGGTTCACTTGGTAACCGCTGAGTTGAAACGTCGTGGTAAGGCCACAAAATCACTTTCTCGCCTTGGATGTGAAGTTCTTGAATCATTAAAATCAGAATTGGGCTCGAGACTTGATGATGATAATGTAATTCACATTAGGCTTGATCTAATCGATTTAATTGGAGGTAAATTGTCACTCACAGTTCCCGGCGAGAGACCTACTGTTAAGGGAAGAGCGAAACTTGAGGTTTATCCTGGCGATGTTGCAATTGATGTAGCAATGTCAACCCTAGAAGATGCAAAAAACGCAGCACTGAATTAGGCTGCCCTAAATTTCACTGGGGCCTACCAAGCCATTATATCCTACAACTTTAACCGGTGGTTGGAGAGATTCCGATGACCCATGTAGTTACCTCAGCCTGTGTAGACCACAAGTATCAGGAATGTGTTGCAGTTTGTCCTGTAGAAGCATTCAGAGAAGCAGACACGTACCTAATCATCGACCCTGATGAGTGTATTGATTGTGGAGCCTGTGTTCCGGAATGCCCGGTCGATGCAATATTCGCAGATACCGATGTTCCTGACGGCGAGGAAGCGTGGATTGAGAGGAATGAAGAAGAATCTCAAGACGCTGAAATCGCTACCGGAGATACTCCAGTCCTAGGCGACTAAATTTGTGACTGATAACATATCTTCATGAATGAAATGTCCCACGCATGGGATGATGGCCATGAATACAACAAATGATATCAAGTCACTTCGTCATGCTGACGACCTTCTAAAGCGAGGATTTGCTTCTATGCTGCAGGGTGGAGTAATCATGGACGTGGTTACTCCTGACCAAGCGGCTGTGGCTGAAGAAGCAGGCGCAGTATCTGTCATGGCTCTTGAGAGAGTGCCTGCAGATATCAGGAAAGCAGGTGGAGTAGCACGAACTTCTCATCCCAATATGATTACAGGTATAATCGACTGTACTTCAATACCCGTGATGGCTAAATCAAGAATTGGTCACGAAGCCGAAACACAGGTGCTGCAAGCTCTTGGCGTCGACATGGTCGATGAATCTGAAGTATTAACTCCTGCAGACCCGTATTTCCACATTAACAAAAATGCACATGATATTCCCTTTGTTTGTGGAGCAACAGGATTAGGCGAAGCGGTTCGAAGGATATACGAAGGTGCTGCAATGATTCGCACCAAGGGCGAGGCTGGAACAGGTAACGTCGTTGCTGCGGTAACTCATGCTCGCTTAATTGACCAAGAAGTCAGACAGATTCAGACTCTTGACGACGCTGGCCTTGACGATGCAGCTAATCACATTATGAATAGGTACAGAGTTTTAGCAGATTCAAGTGATCTTCCAGGGGTTTCGAATATTACTCCGTTCGGAGCAATCGATGATGAAATGCATGGAAGAATCAAAGACATCCTTGTAGAAGTCGCAGATTTAGGACGTCTCCCTGTTGTGACATTCTGCGCAGGTGGAATAGCAACCCCAGCAGATGCTTCCCTAATGATGCAGATGGGAGTTGACGGCATTTTCGTAGGTTCCGGGATTTTCAAATCTGAAGATCCAAAAACAATGGCTGATGCAATAGTACTCGCAACCGCACATTACGATGATCCAGACAAGGTTGCTGAAGCAATGAGCATGATGGAAGGTGCGCCAATGCGTGGGGATGAACTAGAGACTCTCGAAGTTCGTTTGGACCAGCGAGGCTGGTGATTCTACATTAAATTACAAATTTAGTTCATCTAATCCCTTCATATAGGCCATGTTGGTCGCAAGGTTGCAAGTGGGGTAGCCCCCGCAAACTGAGAGTTGATCCTAATGGCCAAGAAGATGAGTGCAAAAGCACGTGCAGCAGCACGTAAGCAGCGTGACAAGTGGAAGAACAAAAGATGGTTCACAATCCGTGCACCAAGACACCCTTGGAACTTCAAGCGAATAGGAGAAACTCTCGGTGAGACCGACGAACACATCATGGGCCGTGTCTATGAAATGACACAGCAGGAATTCAGCGGTGATTTCACAAAAATGCATGTTCTACTCAGATTCAGAGTGACAGACGTTGTAGGTCAAGACGCATTGACTACCTTTGTCGGACATGCTCACCAATCCGATCACACTCGCCGTCAGATACGAAGATACCGTGGTAAGATTGACGATGTAGTAGACGTTGTCACAACAGATGGTTTCCTTATTCGAATCAAGCCTCTAATGATTACAGAGCGCCGCTGCCAAACATCCGTTAAGCAAGCAATGAGAGCAAAGTCTGCTGAAATCATCCGCTCCTTTGCCGCCAAGTCAACTTACTCCAAACTACAAGAAGCAATGCTTGGGGGAGACCTTGAAACAGAAATTAGGAATGCTGTTAAGGCAATTTATCCTTGCAGAAATATTGTAATTCGAAAGAGTCAGTTATTGCAAACTGGTGTTGTAACAGAAAAGGGTCCAACCCTTGATGAAATCCATGCAGAAGAAGAGCGCCAAGAAGCGGAACTGAAGGCCAAGAAGGCTGCAGCGCTTGCAGCCGCTGATGAAGAGGAAGCCCCTGAAGAGGAAGCTGGATTACTTGCGGCTGCAGAGGCTATGGAATCTATCTCCGAGAAAGAAGAAGTTGTAGAATCTCCTTCAGAGGAAGAAGTCGAAACTTCTGCTGCTGAAGAATCTGAGCCTGTAGAAGAAGAGGTTGCTGAAGAAGAGGCTGCTGAAGAAGCCCCTGCTGAAACCGAAGCATCATTGATGAAACTAAAGAAGGACGAGTTGGTTGAGAAGGCAAAGGCTGCAGGAGTAGCGACCTCTGGTACCAAAGCCGACATAGTTGCTCGTTTGCTTGAGTGAGTTGAATCATGATGCGCCTAGGCCTCATAGGCGGCACGGCAATGACTAGCCTTGCTACAAATGAGATTCAGGTCGACAGATTGGACGAGGTAATTGCTGAAACTCGCTACGGTAACGTACCTCTATTGTGTGTAAAAAGTGGTTCGAATGAACTAATTTTCGTCGAGAGACATCACGGGGAAGGTACAACTCCCCCACACGCAATCAATCACCATGCGAACATCATAGCCTTAGCAGGGGCCGGTGTTGAATCAATTTTGGCGATTTGCTCGGTTGGAACCATTCCAGAGGATTTCCCTCCCGGATCTGTAGGTTATGCAACACAATACATCGATTTTACCGGTGTTGAATCATCATTCCACAATGGAGATGCAAAATTCACTTCCATGACCTCTCCATTTGATGCAAACATGAATCGAAAGCTGCATTCGGTGTTATCAAAAATCCAACCGGGTCTGAAATTGGACCGAACATATTGGTTAGCCCACGGGCCACACTTCGAAACAGTCGCAGAAATTAACGCAATAGAAAAGTTGGGCGGAGAAGTTGTTGGTATGACAATGCCGAGGGAGTGCAAACTCTCAGCAGAATTAGGTATTCCATATGCTGCAATTTTAGTTTCCAGTAATTGGGCAGCGGGAAGAGAGCCAGGCGATTCTAGCAAAGATTTGAACCATGATGAGGTTTCTTCCACTGCAGAATCTAAGTTAGGGCCTGTAATTGAATGCATCAAAGCATTCACGCAATAACTAACTCTCTAGTTATTCACCCAAGCATATGGGCAGAAGTGTCGAAGATTGGTTATCAAGCGAAGAAGATGACGAATGGAGTCAAATGATGAAAAAAGTAGCAGCATTTCACCACAAGCACGACTTTGCAGGTAATAACGGACATGACATGGGTTACAGAATCGCCCTAACCGTTGAAGAATTGGGTGAATTAGCGGCTGCAGTTACTAAAGGGAAACCAATCGAGGAATGTGCAGAAGAAATGGCTGATGTCCTAATTTTATTGATGGGTCATTCTTTGGCAATGCAGATCGACCTAAAATCTGCATTTGAATCAAAATACGCAAAAATAATGCAAAGGCCAGCCAGAAAGGGAAGATTAGGTATTCGAGTCACTGAATATAATCCAGATGAATAATCAAAAGTGTTTATTCTAGGCAAGCATTGAAACAATAGTCGCTTTGGCAATAACATGGCATACTGCGTTTCAATCACTAAAGCGGGCTCACCCTCTGTTCTCAAAATACAGGACATAGAAATGCCAGTCCCCAAAGAGGGAGAAGTCTGTGTTGAGGTTCATTATGCAGGAATTAATTTCGCTGATACGCTGATGAGACTCGGTCTGTATCAACCAAGACCTCCGTTTCCATTTACTCCTGGATATGAAGTCAGCGGAGTCATACATTCCCTTGGAGATGGTGTAACCGAGTTTGAAGTTGGCCAGAGAATTGTTGCAGCAATGCCTACAGGTGGCCAATGCAGCCATGTCGCAGTCAAGG
>WTIA01000038.1 GCA_011522915.1 Methanobacteriota archaeon | reverse complement strand
GAGGTTGGACCCCTCGTGCACGCGGAAGAGCATCTCCAAAGAACCACTACCGAGTTAATCTCGAACTATTCCTAGAAGACTTCAGTGGAGTCGAAGACGAATTGGAGGACGACTTCTGAGGTGAATATCATGAGCGACAATAAGAGTACACTAAGACGCATTATCGACCGTAACGTCGAGCGCCATTTGGTCAAGGAGTTCTTGATGAACAACACAAAGAAGGCCGGATTTGGAGGATTGGATATCCGCCGAACCCCTGCAGGAACAGAAGTTACAGTAAAAGCGGAACGCCCTGGTATGGTTATCGGACGCAAAGGTAAGATCATCAACGACTTGCAAAAGCAATTAGACGAGAGATTTGGAATAGAGAATCCAAAACTTAAGGTCGACGAAGTCGAAGACCCAGCATTGAATGCACAGGTTATGGCTGAGAAGATTGCAAGCGCTATGGAGCGCGGTTGGTATTACCGCCGTGCAGGACACTCTGCAGCACTCAACATTATGGAAGCAGGAGCACGTGGTGTTATCATCACCCTAGCGGGCAAGCTGACCGGTAGCAGAAACAGAACCCAGAAGTTCATTCGTGGACACGTAAAGTACTGTGGAGAAACAGCACTTGAGCATATGGATGTTGGATACTCAGTCTGTATCAAGAAACTAGGCACAATCGGTGTAACCGTTGCAATCATGCGCAAGGGAACCAAACTACCACACGAGATTTCAATCTACTCTGAAGAGCAACTTCGCATGAATGCAGAAGAAGCTGGCGAAGATACTGGAAGCGAGGAGGCATCAGAATGACCCACGTATCCAACAGAGAAATCGCTTCAATGAGTGCAGAAGCACTTGCTGACAGACTAGAAGAGTTGCAAGAAGAATTGCTGCAACTTCGTGCTGAGCAATCCCTTGGTGGAACACCATCAAACATGGGTGCTTTCAAAGCAACACGTCGTTCAATCGCACGAATCAAGACCAAGATGGCATCCAAGTGATACAAATCAAATTAGAAAAAAGGAGGTGAATGAAAAATGGCTGCAATCTGCAATGTATGTGGACTCCCAGATGAGTTATGCATCTGTCAAGAGATTGCCAAAGAGCAGCAAAAAGCCACAATCAGCACCGACCGTCGACGCTACGGTAAGATAGTTACCAAGGTAGAAGGAATCGACGATTCTGCAATCGACATCAACCAACTTGCTAAACTTCTCAAAAATAGATGTGCAGCAGGTGGTACAGTTAAGGGCCGCGTAATCGAACTTCAAGGAGATCACAAGAAGAAAGCTGCAGCGGTTCTTCAGAACAATGGATTCAATGTGGAGGTGCGATAAGATGGTTAACGTAGCTCTGAATCAATCATGGATTGGACGTAACATCATAGTTACTTCTTCTCCAGATTCGACCTTTGTTGGTCGAAGTGGTCTGGTCCTAGACGAGACAAGAGAAACCATCACCTTGCTAGAAGGAGACCGCAAGGTTACTTTTGGCAAGAGTTCAATCGAATTCAAAATTGGCGACAGTGATGTCGCCATCGACGGGAAGTTGGTACGGCAACGTCCTGAAGATAGAATATACCGTAACAAAAGGAGTGAGTGATTACGATGCGAGACATCGGAGTTGATGTAAAGCCCCCTACCGGTGAGTGGGATGGAGATGAAAACTGCCCGTTCTATGGGTCCCTGCGCCTTCGCGGCCAGGTTCTAGAAGGAACAGTGGCAAACGTAGGAATGCAGGGAACAATCGTTGTCGAACGTGACAATGTACGTTACATGCAGAAGTACGAGAGATATGAGAAGCGTACAAGCGCTCTATCTGCCCATCTACCAAACTGCATCGGTGGAGTAGAAGTAGGTGACCGAGTGAAGATTATGGAATGCCGTCCGCTTTCCAAGACAGTTTCATTCTGTGTTATCGAGAACAATGGAGGTGAAGCTTGATGCGTGGAATAGCAGGGAAGCAAACTCGTGGTCTGCCAACAATGGCAAGATTGCAAGTTGCAGATAACACTGGAGCAAAAATTGCCCAGTTAATCAATGTCCGCAAACTAGGTGGAACCATGCGCAGATACCCTTCAGCGGGTGTCGGTGACTTGATCAAGGTCTCAGTTAAGCGCGGTACACCTGAAACACGCCGTCAAATGTACAATGCAGTTGTAATTCGCCAACGCCGTCCTTTCAGAAGAGTGGATGGAACTTGGGTTCAATTCGAGGACAATGCATGCGTTATCACTAACGAAAAAGGCGATGTTCAAGGTTCTGATATCAAGGGGCCAGTATCTCGAGAGGCAGCAGAGCGCTGGCCTCGTATTGCAGCAACTGCAAAGCAAATCGTATGAGGTGAATGGGATGGTAAAGAGTAGAAAACCAGGAAAGCAGCGCAAGGCACAGGCTAACGCGCCAATTCACGTAAAGCGAAAGCGCGTACGTGCACGCTTGCAGTTGGACAAGCCAGACGAGCGTCTAGCAGGCCTTCGCTCCGTCACAATCCGTGTAGGAGATACCGTTCGCGTAGTGCGAGGAGATTTCGCTCACGGTGGTAAGAGAGTTGGTGGCAAGAGAAACGCAGACCCCTTGACTGGCAAGGTCCTCAAAGTAGATTCAAGCAAAGGTCGCATCCACGTAGAAGGTGCAACAGCGACTAAATCAGATAACAGAGAAGAGGCGGTTCCGGTCCACGCCTCCAACGTCGTCGTAACCAAGTTAGACGAGACGGACAAGTTGCGAATGCAAAGTTTGACCGCAGATAGGAGTTGAAAATAATGGGAAGCAGCAGTCACTTGAAGCGTTTGGCTATACCTCGAAGTTGGCCCCTTCCTCGAAAGACAACAATTTGGGTAACCCGCCCTCGTGCAGGAGCTCACAGTCTTGAGAGATGTATGCCATTGAATATTGTAATCAGAGACGTTATCGGTCTAGCAAGATCCACACGTGAAGTTAGAACAATTCTACACAATGGATTAGCAAAGGTCGATGGTCGTGTTGTCAAGGATACACGAAGAGGCGTAGGCGTAATGGACGTTCTAACACTTGGCGAAGACAACTATCGCTGTGTTCTAGATACGAACGGTCGTCTTCGCTACCGCCCAATTTCTCCTGAAGAGGCAACCTGGAAGGTCTGCAGAATTGAAGGTAAGTCTACCATTAAGGGAGGAAAGACACAGGTTCACCTGCATGACGGACGCAACATCATCGTAGATGATGCATCCGAGCACAAGACTGGCGACTCTCTGAAAATTTCTCTTCCAGACCAACAAGTGCTTGAGCACATCAAGTTCGGTGAAGGAACTCGCTGTATGCTAATCGGTGGTGTACACGTCGGCAAGTTAGCAGACGTAACCAACTACATCGTCAAGCGCTCAAGCATGCCAAACGAAGTCGAGTTTGACGGGTTTGGTACCATCACTGACAACGTTTTCACTGTAGGTGACTGCACGCTACCGGGCGTGGAGGTGAGCCAATGAGTGAGACAGCAAATCCTATGTCAGTCCCAAGAATTACCAAGGTTGTAGTCAACATTGGTGTAGGAGAAGGTGGAGACCGCCTTTCCAATGCAGAGAAGGTATTGGAACTAGTCACTGGAGTAACACCTGTAAGGACACTAGGTAAGCAACAAAATCGCGACCTAAAGGTTCGCGTCGGATTCCCAATCGGTTGTAAAGCAACAATCAGAGATGCTGAATCGATCAAGAAGTTCCTAACAGATGCTTTCTGGGTAAGAGAAAACACAATTCCTTCATGGAATTTTGACAAGTCAGGAAACCTTTCCTTTGGTATTCCAGATTACACCGATTTCCCTGAACAAAAGTACGACCCAGATGTCGGAATTTTTGGAATGGACATCAATGTCGTATTAGAAAGACCAGGGCACCGTGTCAGCCGTCGCCGACGCAGAAGCGCAAAGGTCTCCCAAAGCCACCGAACCAATGCTGATGATGCCAGAGCATGGTTTGCTGAGAACTATGGTGTCAAAATCTTGGAGGAGTGAAAATGGCACGAGACCATGGTGAGCAGATTGGAAGAACAAACGGATGCCGCAGATGCGGACGTCGCCGAGGAATGATTCGCCGTCACGGACTAAGACTGTGCAGACAGTGTTTCCGCGATGTAGCTCCTGAGATAGGATTCAAGAAAATGAATTGAGGTGATTATGAATGCAGTTCGACCCCCTTAATGACGCACTAACTAAGATATTCAACGCTGAGCAAGCTGGAAAATACAACGTAGATTTGGCTCCAGCATCAAAACTACTTGGTTCGGTACTAGAGATTATGCAAACCTCCGGATATGTCGGAGAGATAGAGAAGAACGACGACGGACGAGGAGGCAAGTACATCGTTCAACTACGAGGCGCTATCAACCAGTGTGGCGTAGTTAAGCCACGCCACTCAGTTCGCCGCCAGGAGTTCGATAAGTGGGAAGGACGCTACCTTCCAGCACAAGATTTCGGACTTTTGATTTTGACTACAAACAGTGGTGTAATGCACCACAAAGAAGCAAAGGAGAACCGCATTGGTGGTAAACTCCTAGCATATGTTTACTGAGGTGATACAATGGTAAAGTTAGATCGAATTGAACACACTGTGGAAATCCCCGAGGGAGTTTCCGCATCGATTGATGGTGACAAGGTCACCATCACAGGGCCTAAGGGCAGCGTTTCTCGAGACTTTGTCAGTGCAAGGCACGATATTTTCCAAGAAGGCGGCGCTCTAATCGTTCGAATTGATGTTCCACGCCGCAAGGAAAGAGCACTTGCAGGAACATGGAATGCACACCTAAATAACATGGTAAAAGGAGTAACAGATGGTTTCACTTACACTTTGAAAGCACTGTATTCTCACTTCCCAATGACACTAGCGGTACAAGGAAACCAATTGATAGTCAACAACTACTTTGGAGAAAGAGTACCAAGATCCGCAAACATCCTAGCAGGTGTTGATGTGAAAGTTCAGAACAAGACAGAAATCGTCGTTTCTGGAATCGATAAGGAAGCAGTTGGCCAAACCGCTGCTAACATCGAGCGCTCAACCACTGTAAAGAAGCGTGACCGACGTGTATTCCAGGATGGAATATACCTGATTGAGAAGGCATGAAGGAGGAATTGAGATGAGTGATTATGAAGATATGACAGTTGCCCAACTCAAGGAGTTGCTAAAGGAAGCAGGACTTCCAGTCTCTGGAAAGAAGGCTGACCTGATTGCACGCTTGCAAGAAGG
>WTIA01000139.1 GCA_011522915.1 Methanobacteriota archaeon | reverse complement strand
TAGCTGGTGCATATTCCCTGCCAAAGCATGTGATTAAGGAGTTGTGAACGATTTCATTCCTTACAGGAATTAAACTCCTCAAATCATTATGGCCAACCTTGCCAGAGAACATATCGAAGATGTCATACATTCTATTCCCTATTGAGTTTGATGAGGTGACGAATGTAATTATCTCTCCTAGTGTAGCTTCTTTCACGTCTTTTGTTCTATCTTTAACTGTAAACGAATTTATTCCATGGGCTTTGATTACCTTAATCATCTGGTATTCAATCATTGCACAAGTGGCTGCATAACTTAGTAATGCACGGGGAGACCTCAGCTCCTGCATTGTTAAGAAACCGGGGTATACCATTTCACCTTCTGAAGTAATTATATTCTTGTCAGGTTCAATTATTGCATAAACATCTTTGCTCTTTAATTTTGGATCGATTTTTTTAATCAATTCTCGAACAGTTAAGGTAGTTTCAGCGGAAACAGAAGGACTTGTATTTTGTTTTGAGACAGTCAAAATTCGATTAGAATCAAGCTTACCGTTCGAATATACTGCCAATCTTGTAAAATCGTTCGCATTGCAGAGGATGCGTTTTGCCAGATCGATTACCTTTTTATCGTCCTTGATATCTATGCCACAGGCAACCATCTGCATGATGTCCTTAACTTGTAAGTCTGCGAAGGTTCCTGAGTCGAATTGCTCACTAATTCTAGTGTTCCTTTCATCGATATCGTGGTCAACCTTTGCCATTTCAAGTCTAATCTTTTCAAGTATTGAATTTACTTGCTTCCTATCATCTGTTTGACTTAACTTGTCCAATTCATTGTAAACCAAATACGAATATTCGGTTAGTGTTTTGTCCCCAGTAACTATACCTTGTTTTGCCATACGTGTGAATATGACATTTCGAGTTGACTCTTGTAGTGCCTCTCTTAGTGTAAATAATGCAATTGGATGCTCTTTTGTTCCACCTACTGAAACAATGAAATCACAAATATCTTCATCCTTTCTTGGTGAAAATAATAGGATTAGAGCCTCGAATAAATCAGCATCTTCTTGGATGTGGGCGATCTTTTCGCTAGGAATGATAACTATCTCATTTTCATCATTATAGATCCTCCTGCGGGCTATGTGTGTGACTTTTCCGCCATCACGATAAACCGCTCTGTCTCTCAAATTATTCGTATTTTTTCTGATCCTTGGGTTGTCTACCAAAGGTATGCATCTGAAATTTTGCGCTCTCAAAATGTTGAGAACAGATTTACCATATATCTCTTCATCACTCGCTTTACTTCTATCATAGTTCAGAGCGAATACGAGGCCATTTGTGTCGTAATTCTGTATCATATTATCATCTCTCTAAATTCATTTTCATATGCGGGAAATCTCTCAATCAAGTCAAAATAATCTTATCAAACTCTCAATATCTTCTTCGTAATGTGGGAACCATTCCCTTAGAGATTGTATCTCTTTTTCTAAATCCTGAGATAAGTCGCTTTTTAGTCCAATTTTTTTGGTCAGTCTAATTATAGTCTTCAAGTCTTTTATGGGGTCCTTATCCAAATATGGTGTGTTTTTATGCTCTGGATTAAGGAATGAAATTATTTGCTTGAAAGCGAACACACCATCATCATACAAATCTTGTTTTGAAACAATTTCGTATTCCATACCCATTAGAATATTTATCCTGTTCCCACGGATTCTGGCCTCAGCGTGTTTGTTTAACTGGTTTTGATATTCACTTTTCTGATTTAGTGGAAGCAGACTCACGAGCTCTTGGCACGCATATTTTATTTCATCATCTTTCATGAATTGTCGAGTTTTAGGATCAAGAACGTTGGAATAACATTTCAATAAATCACGTTTGTTTGACAAAGTTTCAGGTTTTTTTAGTAACTCTTCTTCTAAATCAGAAAATATATTGTATGACTCGATGAAGTGATTTTGTGCCTTATCGCTTGCTATGATTATTTTTTTATCATCATTGGAAGATTCAGCATCAGAAATTAAGCGTCTACCACGCTCGAGCTCAACCCTTCCGAAAATAAGTTTATGATTTTCATCAACTCTTGACTGATTAGCAGTGATAATTTCTAAATCATCATCAAACTCCATATTATCTGGGAATGTTCTTGTCATCTCCTTAGGAACAAGACTACCGACAAATGTAGAGCCATTTATCTTGACATACATTTCTTGCTGTTTGAGTTTTATCTGACCATTTCTCAACAATCCGGTCAATTTTTCGATAACGTTCTTGACTAGGCCTTTTGTTGAAATCATAATGTAGATTACGGGTTCTTGTACACCTCTCCAGTATCCCTGACCTTGAAAGAATGTCCCCCCATCAAATGTGTTCAAAATTTCCCAGATTACACCTGGAGCTTTACTGTAATGACTTTTTGGCTTTCGCATAACAATGCTAATCTCTATTCCAAAGTGGTCAAACATTTCAGCATATTTCTCAGGGATATCTTTCCCAATGAATTGGGCATAATCAATTAGATTAGTTCCGCCCATGGCTTGCGATTATTGAGATACTATATCATCATAATCGCATTCTTTTGGTTCAGTCACATCCATAAATTGGAGGCCTAGTGCACTTGCATGGAGGGGGATTATCGCTCACTAATCCGCTCCTCAATCATGAAAAAAATTGTCAATCCTTCTTTGGATATTGACAATGAGAAGCGAATTGTAAACGATTTGATAACTCAAAATCACTCTGTTGAATACAAATTCAAAATTGAAGTAGTAATCCCAATTCATCTACCTCCAAATTCCAAACCAGGAGCCTGCAAGAAAGTAGTTGACATGGTAAAAGAACAACTAATAAATTTCGGCGGTGGATGTCAAACATCAAACTGTGAAGGTTCTTGGATCGATGATGTAAGTGGTAAATTGTTTACCGAAGATTGTGTTATGATTTCTACTTCTGCAAATATGAAGAAATGGTTTTCGGCATCAGAAATGTTACGTTCAATAATTTGGAGAATCCAAGACCTCTTGCATCAAAAATGCGTTTATGTCGCAATTGACGGGATTCCAGAAGGTGATCCCATTGATCTGGTAGAATATAGTGAGGAACATTATTCGCAACTAGGAGAATTTCAAGGCATAGATCCAGAGTGTATCCCATTGATTAGCTCGAATTACAATCATACCACGCCTATTCCCATTGAACATAAATACAACATAGAGAATGTTGAAAATTTAATAATTGGTTCAGAATTAGACCAATCTAGTATTGATAAAATCGCATCTGCTGTAATATCTGCGTTGAATAAATCGGGTATTACCGGAAAAGATGAGTTTACAAATGTCTCATCAGAAACAGTCCAAACATTGGATAGGGTTGTGGCAGATGCTGCAAATTTGTCATCATTTGGGATTGAATTCGATCCTTGGGACGAATTGCGACTTTGTGAAGCAGCATTAATATCAGGAAAGATCAAAATCGCTGAAAATTATGCTTTAGATTTGATTGAGTCGTTTGAAAAAATTTCAGACAAAGCCGGACAGGTTTATTCTATGAGATTACTGACTAGGATTTATCATCGTCAGGGTCGCTCATCAGAAGCAAAAGATATCGCAGAGAAATGCTTGGATTTATGCAAAAGAAATAAACTTGAGTTAGAGTTTGCAAAGACTTTAGGCAATCTAGCGATAATTGAGAGTTATTTTGGAAACAAGAGGCAAGCACTTAGGCTAATGCAAAATTCTATTCTCAAGATGACGGAACTAGAAAATCATCAGGGAGTTGCAAGATGTCATCTTAATCTAGGATTTCATTATCGTGGTTTGGGCGATTATAGTGCTGCTGAAAAAGAATTTGTCAAAGCAAAATCTATTGCCGAATCTGTTGAAGATTCACATACTCTTGTTCCAATTTTTCGGGGGCTGTCTGGCATTTACGAAGCCAGAGGCGATAGAAAAGAAGCAATATCACTTCTTACTAGAGGAGTGGAAATTTGTAATAAAGAAGATTTTGCATTATTGAAGCTAACCATGCATTCCCAATTAGCGCACATATACAGGCGCTCTGGTGAAACAGACAAAGCGAAAATTGAACTGAATAAAATTTTAGCGAAAACAAGAGAGTTTGGTCTCCCAAAAGAAGAATCAAGCACTTTGAATTCACTAGCTTTTATTGCAAAATCAGAAGGCGACCTCCGCTTTTCAGAATGTCTAGCGAATGAGTCTATGGGGATTTCAAGACGAGTAGGGAATTTGTCAGGAATCGCAAGGTCGAAACAGATTCTTGGAGAGATTTATCACATCAGAGGCGAAGTCCCTAAATCGATGCAATATTATCATGACAGTCTTGCAATCCACGAAGAGAGGGATTACCAAGGCGGTATTGCATACGTGAAAGGAGAACTCTCTAAATTACATCTGCAACTTGGCGAAGTGGAACTTAGTTTAGAACTAATCGAGCAGTCATTGACAATCTCAAGGCGGTCTACAGATTTAGCATCAGAGTCATATTATCTTAACATAAAAGGCAGAATTTTTGAAGGCAAAGGAGACTATGATAACGCGAACTATTTTTTCCAGCAAAGTCTTGATTGTGCCAAGAAAGTCGGGACACCTGGTTTAGAAGCAGAACCGCTTCGTTACATGGGGTCTATTACTGAGATTAGGGGCGATCTAAAGGGTGCCGAAAAACTGTTTTCAGATGCTCAAAAGTTGTATGTTTCAGTTGGGAATATAGAGGGCCAAGCGCAAATTTTAGTTGACTTTGCAAGAATAAAAGAAGAGGAAGGGCAAGTTGATGCAGCAAGAAGCCTAATCGAAGAAAGCCTACTATTGAGAGAAAAACATGGTTATATCGAAGGACAATCTGAATGCCATAACAACCTAGGTGTTTTACTATTCAACCAGAAGATGTATGAAGAGGCTAAAGTGCATTTTCTGAAATCCTTAGAAATCGATAATGAAATTGGTGACAAAACCGGCTTATCCTATTCCCTGGAAAACCTAGGAACGATTGAGGAAGAGTTGGGGAATTTATCGGGCGCTGAGGATTTGTATAACCAAAGTCTTGCCATAAGTAGAGAATTGAAAGATAAAATTGGGCAGGCCAATACATTGTATGTATTAGGTGAATTAAAGAAAAAGTATGATGATGATAAGTCTCTAATCGAGGCAAAATCTCACTTGGAAGAAGCGCTAAAATTGACAAAGAGCACTGGGGACGCTAGTCGTCAGGAAAAGGTAACAAAAGCGTTAGAAGAGTTTTAGATTATTGTGTTGATGCCAATTCAAGACAAGCCCCCTCTGGCAGTGCCTGCCAGAC
>WTIA01000138.1 GCA_011522915.1 Methanobacteriota archaeon | reverse complement strand
TGTCGGCAGGCTGCTCAAGAGTTGATAACATGGCAGACACTACATTCGTCGCAGTAGTCAATGACACAAATCCAGACAACGGTGGACGCTCCTACAACCTCACAGTTAGCGGAAACAATCTATCTCAATTCTTAGGAAAGAGAATTGGTGACGTCGTTGATGGCATCTTCGTCGGCGAGGGTGACAAAACCCTTGCTGGATACAAATTAGAAATCACAGGTGGTTCTGACAAAACAGGTACTCCAATGAGGTCTGACCTAGATGGAGGAACACGTCAATCAGTCCTAGTTACCGCTTCGACTGGCTTCAAAGGCCACAACTTGGTTCACAAGGCTAAGGGTGGAGAAAAGAAGAGATTCCGCTACAAACCTGACGGAATGCGCAAGCGACGTAACTTCCGTGGAAACACAATAACTCAAGACACTCGACAAATCAATCTCAAAGTAATCGAGGCTGCAAACAAGAGCCTCGCAGACATCCTCGGAGCAGAAGAGGAGAGCAGTGAGTGAAGCCGCGAGGCTGATCTTGAGGTACGGAGGAATGGGAAGCATGGCACGCAAGCTTCCCGCACAACCCGAAGTCAATATTGGTCTTGTAGGTCACGTAGACCACGGAAAAACAACCCTTACCCAGGCACTTTCAGGTGTTTGGACTGACACTCACTCAGAAGAAAGAAAGCGCGGTATCTCAATCAAACTTGGATATGCAGATACTGCATTTTACAAAACAAAGGACGGAGAGTTTTACGCAACAGGTAAGAGGCCTGGAGGCGGTAACGACGACGTAACTGAATTACAGAGAGTTGTATCATTCGTTGATGCCCCAGGTCACGAGACACTAATGGCGATTATGATTACTGGCGCCAGCATAATGGACGGAGCCATGTTGATGGTAGCTGCGAATGAGACCTGTCCTCAACCCCAAACCAGAGAACATCTAATGGCACTAGAAATAGCGGGTATTGAAAATATTGTAATCGTTCAAAATAAAATCGATTTAGTTACTAGAGAAAGAGCGATAGAATCTCATAACGAAATTAAAAATTTCCTAGATGGAACAATCGCAGAAAATTCACCAATTATCCCTGTATCAGCACACCATGATGTGAATTTAGACATCTTGATTCAAGCTATTGAGGCAACTATTCCAACCCCTGACCGATCAAAAGACAAGAGAGCAATAATGCATGTTGCACGTTCTTTTGATATCAATAAACCCGGAACTAGGCCTGCAAAATTAAGAGGAGGAGTAATTGGTGGGAGTATCGTTGAAGGAGAATTCAACATCGACGATGAAATTTTGATTGGACCAGGTAGAAAAATCGAGAAAGGGAATAAAGTCCATTATGAGCCCATTCGCTCTAAGGTAATCAGCATGCAAGGAGGAGGTCTAAACTTAGACAACATGCACGCAGGAGGACTGTGTGGAATGGCAACTCCTCTTGACCCTGCAATAACGACAGCCGACAATCTTTCAGGACAGGTCGTTGCAAAAGTCGGAGATTTACCAGAGGTTAGAGATAGTGTAGATATATCTGTTAACTTAATGGAAAATATGGTTGCAGGTGAAGGCGAAGATGCTTCACCAATCATGCCACTGCGCTCAAATGAAATGCTGATGGTAAACGTGGCAACTGCGACCAGCGTAGGTGTTGTGTCCAATGTCAAGAAAGGAAAAGCAACACTAAATCTTCGGTTACCGATTTGTGCAGATAGTGGCCAAAGAATCTCTCTGTCGAGGCGAGTTGGTTCTCGCTGGAGACTGATTGGACACGGGACTATCGAGTGATTCCCATGAAGAAAGTGCTTGTTGATGCCTGCGGCTGGGTCGCAGTCATCGAAGCAGGGATAAATATCGACCTTTCATTGCTAGAGTGTTGCGGATTCAAGGATCTTGCAATAATTCCTAATGTAATATCTGAACTAAATTCATTGGAAAATCCAAAACTCATGGTATCTATGCTGGAATCAAAATCAGAAATGCAAATTCCTCCAGCAGAGGCTGGCAGGCATACTGACGACCAATTATTCTGGATTGCAAAAGAGAAAAATTGGCCTATTTTGACTGTTGACACCGAATTAAAGCGTAGGTTATCAAAATCGAATATTTCTTGGATTGAAGTAAGCGGTAGGTCACATTTGCGAATGGTCTAATGACTAATGTCGGTGAATTATTGATATAGTGTAAAGTTCGGTAATAAATCATGCAAGACAATGCTAATCAGTCTTCCAATGACGCTATAGACAATATATACTCGGAAGAAAAGGAGATGGTTGACTTATTGGTGTCGCTTGGTTTTGATTTCAATACTGCGATGACGCTGATTTGTTTACACACTCACGGACCCTCAAAATCCATCGATCTACAGAAAAGATGCAGCCTGAGACAACCTGATGTTTCAGTAGCAATTGGTAAATTAAGAGAATTTGGAATTGTCAATATTATTCGAACTGGAAGCAGTGGTCGCGGTAGACCTTCTCAAATCTATGAATTATCCGTTCCACTAAGCGAGGCATTAATTCCATTCAGAAAAGAAGTTTCAGATAAATTAGCAACAATACAGAGCCACCTAAAAAGGCTCACTGAGTTATCAAAATCTGCTTCAAATTAAGGTAAAGTGAATAGGTTATCATCGCCATGCCCATCTAACAACCTCAATTTTATTCCTGCATCAATCCATGCGTGTGCATAATTTATTGCACCAAATGCACGCACATAATCTCCATTCTCCATGAAGTGTTTGGCATCGCTAGCGTAGTCATCAGCCATTCGCATCAATATTCCCAATTGTATAGATTCAGCTGTCCCCTCTTTGGGGATTGGAGTTGCCTTTTGCCTTGCTTTTTTTGTCAACTCAAGATAATGATCTAATTTTTCTTTCGTAACTGTATCACTTACCATTCATTCACCCCTTTGCCTTGCAAGTAAACGATTTACATCCGAAGTTCTGCCAAGAGATTCATACAGGTCAATCGCAAGTGAAATCCGCCCTTCATCTTCAGCGTCACAGGCTCTCTTGAAGATTCGTCGGCGTTCTTCCCAATCACTTGCAACTTGTGCTTCTGCAACCATCTTTTGCATCTCAACCCTACGCAACTGCATTAAACTTGCAGACCTCCAAATCCTCACAAGTCCATCTCGCTTTACCGTAGCCATTGTGTCTGCTGCTAAACCGACAAGGAAATCTCCCAGATTGGAATTTCCTGAGGTAATTGCAATATCTTCGGTCAAACAATGCAATCCCCCTTCGATTGAAAGAACCCACCAACCATCACCCGCACGGTGAGAAGATAATGGTTCGAGAGACCTAGTTTCGATTGTTGATAGGCTATCCCATCCATATGGATGAGGGGAACCCTCCCACAACATTCCGTCTGCCGACTGAAGAAGTATTCTTCCGCCAGACATTCTACTAACCCATGACCAGACCCTGTCTTCAAGTAGGCGTTGAGAATCTTCGTTTGCCAATCTTGCACACCTTAATTTTCCATCCTCATCTTGCCATAATAGGTGTTCTCGGTCAAACCATCCAATCAATCTCCTAACTCCACCGACATCTAAACGCTTCAATCCTCTTCCATCTGCATTGAAGACATGTAACTGTCCTTTCCTACAGGAAAGTACCCAGCCTCCTCCTGGCCTAGGTAATATGTCGCTGAATCCCCCTGTTGTCGAGCGGCCTTCACCAATTTGCGTACCGTCGCTAACCCGCAACAAATGGAATCCATGCCCACATAATACACCAATCTTACCTGATGCGTGTGCGGCCGAATGCACCCTGAATGGAAGGGATTTTTTCCACCTTTGATTGGTTTCTTCGTCTAGCAAAATCAAATCCAAGCCACAGGAAATCAAAATGTCATTTCCAACATTACATGTTGTTGATATTAGATCCGGCGATTGATATGACCTAGAAACCGACCAACTCATAGTTGCACCTCCATCAATCCCCATGCAACTAATTGTGCTCTAGCATCATTGGTTAATCTAAACATTCGAGACCTTCCTCTCTGTTGGACAGACAATATACCTGCTCTATAGAGACGGTTACACATCTGTGACATTCTTGGTCGTCCTACATTTAGACGGTCTTGTAATCTCGAATCAGATGGAGATAATTCTCTCTCTGAGGAAACCTCAACCAAAACAGCCTCGCTCTTTGATAGGTTCCTCAGAGTGTAGACGTCTAATGCATTGCTTTCCCTTTGCCCTATCACTGGCCTCCTCATAGCAGCCAACAAATCAGCTAATCCTAAACCATCTGGTAAGTTTAGAGCGTCCATAAGTTGCCCCAACAACCCTTCAACCTCATTTGAACCAGGTTGTGGTTCAGATTGAACTGGTTGCTCAATTTGGTCGAAAGTATCCGATTCTGTATTGGGTTCATCTGCAGGAGGTTCCATATCCTGAATTAACAGGGCATTAGGCTCATCTGCGATCCATAAACTGTTTGCTTCACCATCTTTCGGCTCCTTTGCCGGTGGTTTTGCTTTTGTCTTGTCAAATCTTGGAGCCAAACTCTTGTTTTCTCGGTTTCTTGCTGCAAGTGCAGAAAAGGGGCCACTAGGAGGTAAAGGTGTTTCTTCACCAGCCTCCATATACACTGTTTCTGGTTCATTTTCTAGCTGCTCTAAATTTAGATCAAATACTATTCCGATATTATCATCGGTTACGTCATCTAGATAGTTTGCTTGCACATCAGCCTGGTCATCAATCACATCGTCTAGAACAGGTTCATCCGCTACTTGGTCATAGACTACCTCTCTGGGGTTTTCTCTCTCTTCATCAACCATATCGCGCATCAATCTCATCACTTTAGAGGGCGAACCCGAGGTCTTTTCCATCACATAATCTAGTGCTTCTTGTCGCATATTCCACGGAATATTGGATGATGTAGCAATTCTAGATTCGCATAATTCTTTGACTTCTTCAGGTTCCAGTGGCCCGATAATGTCAGCATGGTCAAAGCGATTGACCAGATTAGTTGGCCATTGAGCCCTTTGTTCAGTAGATAACACTACGACAACCAATGCATTTAGTCGCTCTAAGGCGGCCACCAAAGTGGATAGAACCTCGGATAATGTCTTTCCATCAACATTAGCATAATCCAGTGAAATTAATGGTAGTGGGCCTTCGATTTTTTCTGTTTCAGCAACCAACCTTGAAACCATCTCAGGAGTACTTGAGGGAACCTCAAATCCGACAAATGAAACAAATATCTCGTGCAAAATTTTCTGAGCATGCTCGGATGAAGGAAACATATCGAGATGTACACTTTTATTGGTCTCTTCAGAAACGCAGCGCATCAAGGAAGAGCGCCCTGAGCCGCTTTCACCGATTAGAAGAATCATTCTAGCATTTCTAGATTTGATCAAACGCGTCCATGTTGCACTAATCTTTGTCCTACCAACCAACAAGTTCGACTTCCCTTTTTCCAGGGGTCTTGCTTGAAATGGATTGTTTCTTAGAGCAGGTATGCCCAAAACAGGCGCATCTTCACCCATGTAGACAATGCGACTTAGGGAGTATATGATGTTTCAGTCTGATGAGCATGTTTTGGGGCGTGTTAGCACGCGTTAAAGACTTTACCAGATTTGTAAAAATAAACAAATTAACGTTTTATTAACAGTTATTTAACGCGTTAATTAAAGCGTTAATCGCCGGTTTATTCATCAAGTACACAGGCTTGGCTAGGACCGGAGACAAATCTAATGCCAGCTGAGAAGAGTCGGATTCCAGGATTCTACAAACTAAGTGTTGCTGAGCGAAGAGAAGAGGTCGCAAGACTAGCCGGACTGACTGAACAAGATGTGGCTGCTCTTGCATCTCATGGTGAATTGGATGAAGTCGCCGCAGACAGGATGATTGAGAACGTAATAGGTACCATGTCTTTGCCAGTTGGAGTTGCTACAAATTTCGTAATTGATGGCAAGCCCTACTTGATACCATTCTGTGTTGAAGAATCTAGCATAGTGGCGGCGGCTAGCAATATGGCAAAAAGATGCTTGAAGAATGGTGGTTTCAAAACAAATAATGACAATCCTGTCATGATTGCTCAAATTCAGATTCTTGATATCGAAGACCTAGATGAGGCCACTGAGTCTATTTTAACAGCAAAATACGAGTTAATGGCCATGTGTAATTCCCTCCCATCTACTATGATCAAATTGGGAGGAGGATGTAAAGACATAGAAGTTCGCAGAATCGACACTATTTCTGGACCTATGCTTATTGTGCACTTACTTGTTGATACAAGAGACGCCATGGGCGCTAATGCAGTGAATACTATGGCTGAATTGGTAACTGGCAAGATAGAAGAAATAACCAATGGCAGAGTTCACCTCAGAATCCTGTCAAACCTTGCTACGCACAGGCTTGCAAAGGTTGAAGCGATTTTTACCCCCGAGGAATTATCCGATGATGGCTCTAGAGAAAACGGTGCAAAAATCATCAAAGGGATTCTCGAAGCGCATCATTTCGCAATGTCGGACCCATACCGAGCTTCTACCCATAACAAGGGCATAATGAATGCAATAAGTGCTATTGCGCTAGCTTGCGGGCAAGATTGGAGAGCAATAGAAGCAGGTTGCCACGCTTGGGCGGCGGTTGATACTGGAAAATATACATCCATGACAAGATGGCACAGAAATGACGATGGTAACTTGGTAGGAAGTATAGAAACTCCAATGGCTGTTGGAATAGTTGGAGGTGCATCAAAAGTTCACCCTGCCGCTCGAGCAAATCTCTCAATTTTAGGTGTTGAATCTGCTCAGGAACTTGCAGGAATCATGGCTGCAGCAGGTATTGCTCAAAATTTAGGTGCTATGAGAGCACTAGCAACTAATGGAATTCAAGCAGGACACATGAAATTGCATGCGAGAAACATGGCAGTTAGTGCCGGTGCAGTCGGTGAAGAGGTAGAAACAGTTGCAAATATCGTAAACGCACAAATAGGGCCTGTCACACAACAATTAGTCAAAGAGACTCTAGAAAAGATTCGTCAGGGGTAATCACTCATCCTCGGCCACATTGAGTGTGGTTTGGATTCCACCCTCTTCATCGGTTTCATCCCTAAGAGCCAATTTACTTTCCATGCCATCAAGCATGCCAGAAGAGGTCACCATCTCCCTAAACCATGCCCTTACCTTTTTCCTATCGGTATGTGGACAACCGAACATCTCCGAGAATCTACGAGTAGTTGTCAGTCTACGAGTATTTCCATCTCTTCTGCGCCCAATTAATCCTGCTTGAGCCAACTCCCTAATGTGGTCGTAGGCTCTTTGCCCGAGTAATTCCACCAAACGTGATTGGGGCATTGGTTGGTGGTATGCAATTAATGCAGCCGCTTTGAGTAATTTTGGAGGCAACTCGGATTTTGTCTCTTTGGGCAGATGATCGGCAATGCCTGGCTTAACCTCCATCGCCCACTTACCTCCAATTTCGACAATTTGTAATCCACCTCCTCTTCTCCGTTTAATGGTGGACTGAAGGTTATTGATTGATTCTGAAATCTCGTCTTCTTCATATCCAAGATTCTCGGATAATTCTAGTACACTCAACGAACGTCCCGCACTGAATAGTGTTGCTTCAAGTAAAGTTTCCAATGGTATTTCCGTCATGTAAACAACCCCTTACTCAATTAACCAATCATCAGGGTTTTCGGATTCTGATTCGGCTGCTAATTTAGCCATCTCCTCTTCTTTCAACCTTGCCTTTTCTTCTTCGAGCGCGGCTTGGGCTCTTTCTGCTAACCTTACTGCATGACGCATAGATTCCGTTTCTGCAGTTTTCATTGTTTCATAATCGTCTGCAATTAACTTCTCAGCCAAACTTGTTGCTTCATCAAATGATTTGGCATCAGGCCATCTATCCTCTAGCATTATTGGATCTTCAGGGCCTTCCTGGCTTATCCAAGCATAACCTCTGTGAGTTAGGAATAGCCCTGAAACAAATGAGGTGATTTTGGATTCTATCTCGTAGCCTTCCGGTATTTCTCCAAAGGTTTGGAGTAAAATTTTCTCTAACTCAGTAGTTACTTTAGCGACTGGAACCTTTGACTCTCCAATTGCTGCTGTTACGACGCGCATTGCATCCCAACATCTCCGAATATCTCCTTCCATGTCTTCATTATGCATTCTCGAACCTACATTTTCAAGCATTGACTTGAGTTCTTCTGCATGTGCTTTTCTGTATTCTTCCTTGGCCCTTAGGATTTCAGCTTCATCGCACGCATCCTTCAGAGCAGAAAGTAATTCACCTAGTGTTGAAGGTCGGCCTTCGTCTCTTCTCATTCTTTCTCCAAAGAACCCAGATAGGTGCTGATCTGCATTACCATCAAGAATTGTAGTTGTGAAAATGAATTCTTCATCATCATATTCAGATTCCCATCCAAAGTCAAAGAAATCATCCTCGTCTTCGATATCCATTGCTATAACCCTGTCAAATAGGGTTGAGGCTTGTTGGGTAAGAACTTCCCAAGACATGCGAATTAAGCGCCCACATGCAGGCAAATCCAAACCATCTGATTCGCTTCTTACACGCTGAGTAAATAATTTGAGAAATGCAGACAAGTCAATATTCCAAGGGTCCATACCCTCTTCTTTTACCAAGGACAATACAAGAGCTACAGACCTATCGAATGGGTCGGTTAGAACCTGATGTTCTGCGTTGTCTTCTTGAGCGATTCTTATGATTCTATCAGCGTACCTTTCCGCTTCGCTTGCTTCCTCTTCTTGACTCATCAACTGGTCAAGAATATCCTGTCGCAAAAACCAATTGTCAAGGACGGCTTGTTGCATAATCAAACCTCCTTTTCAACCTCAGATTCGTTTTCTATCTCCTCTTCATCCTGTGCTAAGAGTTCGGAGACTATCTTCTGCCTTTCTTCTATTTCCTCAGAAAGGTCTTCTGCTCTTTCGCTAAGCGCCTCGAAGCCAGTGACTTCTAATTCCTCGTCTTCTTCGGATTCAATGTGCTTCAGCAAACCTCCAAGGCTCTTTGGAGCAGGTAAGGCATCTGGTACTTCTGGCATCTCTTCTGAGATGATTCTGGCTTCCTCAATTCGAGAGTGATTTTTGTCAGCAGCATTGCTAGCCTCTTTTTCTGCCTGAGCACCAAGTTCGATTGCCCTGTCCCTATCAAAGTCAACAATTCTACGAGAGCACCCATCTCCACCGTGTGTAATACCGATGTGATGGTCAGCTAATTCTAGTGAAACTTTGCGAAGTGTTACCATAATGAATTGTGCTGCTTCGCTTCTGTTTCTGCATTCTGTTGCAATCAACTTAGAGTTTGGAACGTCGAGGTTTTGGTCTACTTCGTCGAAGTAGTAGAATGGACTTGGGTCGTGGTCTTGTATAGCGAATATTAATGACAAAGATGCCATTGATTTTTCTCCTCCTGAAAGACCCTGCAATCTTGACTTGTTCGACTTACCACGGGGTTGCGCCCACATATCCAAACCTCCCTTGAATGGTTCTTCTGGATTTTCGAGGAATAGTTCTCCGCGTCCACCATTGGAAAGTCTGTTGTAAACTACCTTGAAGTTCTCATTGACCTCATTCAAAGTAGAAAGTAGCCTCTTCTTTCTTTGACTCTCAAGTTTGTCAGTGATGTCAATCAAACGCTTACGCCTTTGTTGGAGTGTCTTGAAGTCATCTTTCATTTCATCGAGACGGATCTTGCAAGCGTCGTACTGCTCAATTGCAAGCATATTGAAGTCTCCAAACTTGTCCAATTTCCTTCTGAGGTTGTTGACAGCCTTTTGTGCATCTCCAACATTGGGTAAATCTGCATCCTCTGATGCAACTGAAATAGACTCAGCAGCCATCTCTACAAGTAAATCTGCAAGATTTTGTTCGTGAACCGCAAGGCTATTTGCTATGCCTTCTGCCATAGATCTAGAATTGATTGCTGAACTCGCCTTTTGGTTTGCATTTGCTTTTATCTCGGCGCGCTCTTCTACCAAATTCTTTCTCTCGTTTTCTAATTCTTCATGCTCTTCTAACAATAAAGAGCGCTCGTCTTCTTTGGCATTAAGCAACTCAGATTCTGTTTCTATAGAGGCTTTCCATTCTCTGACGGATTTTTCTCTACCTGCCATGTCAGCCTGTATTTCATCTGCTCTTGATGTTAAGGAGTCTAACCTTTCAGTAAGTAAATCGCCTTTTTCTTTGCCGCTATCTAGAGTGACTTGAGCCTTGTTCGCCGCACCTTCTGCTTCAACTCTAAGTGATTGAGCTTCCAGTAATCTCTGTCGAATTCCATCGGGACTGGCATTGGTCAAATCTTGGGCGGCTTGGTCTCTGTCCGCTTCTGCTTGGAGCAAACTCGCTTTAGCATTCTCCAACATCTGTAATTTCCCTACATGGTCTGATTCAAGATTGGATAGCCTCCTCTGTAGTTCATTTGCAGCACCCTTTGCCTTTGTTAACTCTTTAGCAGCAAGTCCCAACTGTGCTTTCAGGGTCCCTGCTTTGATTGAATGATCGTCCTCAGCAAGGGAATTTATCTTGCCACGAATTTCGTTTTGTTTAGTTCTGGCTTGGCTCAGCGCACCTGAAACTGTTTGTGCCATGATGGATAAGCGGTCAACTTCGCTAACGAGTGTCTCAACCTCGCTTGCACCGTGAATCTTTCCACCGAATCCAGTCTTCATTCTCTGCTTGCTTCCACCAATCATTGCCCCTCCTGGCTCGGTAATTTCCCCACCTAGAGTAACAAGTCTAACACCGCCCATTAATCGGCGAGCAGTACCTATGTTGTCTACGACCAGAGTATTGCGCAATGCGTATGCAACCGCTGTGGCTATTCTTGGATCGTAATCTAACAGTTCGTGTGCGAAACCAAGTACTCCTGGCTTATTGACAGACATTGCGGCTTTACCAGAGGCTCGATTAGCTTGCATTTTGTTCAAAGGTAAGAATGTAGCCCTACCGAGATTTCTGCTCTTCAATAATGCCATTGCTTCAGCAGCCATTTGGTCGTTTTCGACAACAACCGAGTTCATACCACCTCCTACAGCAGTTGCCAAAGCATCAGCGTGAGAGGGGTCTTTTGGAGCGCATAATTCTGAAATCGTTCCAATAATTCCCTTCAATTCGCCTCTATCTCTCGCTGCCATTACTGCCGCAGCTCCAGGCGCCATACCGTTACTTCCCGAGCGTTTGTCCAACTCTGTACGCGCTGCAGATAGTTTTCTTTCGGCTTCTTGCAAGCGGTTATTTACCGCAGTAGACTCTTCAATCAATTTCTTTTCTGCATTTTGGGCATTACGAAGTTCTTCTGCCAAAGCAGTCCTATCATTATCTGGATTAAGTTCGCCCAATTCTTCGGCTTGTAATTGTAGGTCATCATGTGCAAGTCTTGCATCCTCTACAGCCTCTTCAGCAGAAGATAATTGCTCTGCTACCAAGTCTGCTTGGTTAGCAACCTTCTCAACATCTATTTTTGCTGTGTTTACCGATTCTCTACAAGATTCTAGTTTCTCATTTGCTTGGGCAAGTGCCCTAGAAAGTGCAGCATTTGCTGTTCCTGAATTTTCCAATGTTTCTCGAATCTCAGATTCAATAGCTTCAGTCTCAATGAAGGCTTTCTTACTAGCTTCTAATGCCTCTTTTGCAGAAATTAGACTCGATTGGTGATTATCTAAATCTTCTTTTGCAGCGGTTATCAATTCTTCAAGTTCGATAAGTTGTTCCTTTGCTTCATAGTCTGCAGATTCTGCTTCTTCAATGTGATCTCTTTTCAGAGCAAGTGAAACCTGCAAATCTCCAATTTGTTTGTTAAGACCACTCTTATCTCCACCCATTGCTTCTGAAATCTGTGATTGTAGTTCCCCGATTTTGTCATCGAGTTCTAACAAAACAACTTCTGCTGCTTTGACTTGTGATTCTAATTCGGCCGCTTCGGTCAAGTAACGGTTCTTTTCGTCAGCGTGATGTGCAATCTCTGCCTTTGCAGTTTGGTGACGGGATTGTTGAAGAATAACGTGTGCTGCATCAAACTCTTCTTTCGTTTCCTTAGCCCTCTCTGCAACCGCTTTTTCCTTTTCTAGCTTTTTTAATTGCTCTTTTTGCTCGCTTTCAACCAAAGAGATTCTTTCAATATAGTCCTCAACCTGCCCCTTTTGTCTCTCAGCCTTCCGGATTTCATCATCGTATGAAGTTACTCCCGCAACCGAATCTAAGACCTTTCTTCTTTCCATGGCGGTCATACTAGATAGACGTGTGACGTCGCCTTGAAGTACGATATTGTAACCATCAGGTCTGGCATTTGCTTGGCCCAACAGTCGGTGAAATGCTTTCTGATTACTTTCCTCCCCGTTTAGCAAATATGTTGAAACAGTATTGTTGGATTTAGTAAGCCTGACCTCACGTGTCATTCTTACCTCATCTGAGTCTATTGGCAGTCGCCTTCGGCCGTTAGTGAGAGTTGGGTTAGCAAACACAAGCGTGACCTTTGCATTTCTTGCTGGGCGGTTTGATTTCCCACCATTGAATATCAGATCTTTAGAGTTTTGAGCACGCAGTACCTTTGCTGAACGGGCACCAAGGACGAATTGTATCGCATCACCACAGTTTGATTTACCTGAGCCGTTTGGACCAGTTATAGCAGTAAAACCACGGTCAAACGGTATAACTGCCTCGCCCTTGAAAGATTTGAAATTCTCAACTTCGAGTGACTTTAGAAACATCCCTTTCCCTCTAAATCAAGGAACTGAATCCTTGACGTTAAATCACAAAGGAGGCGAGGGGGGTTTTGAAGGTTACGAGTCTCGCGCTCGCGAGAGGCCCTTTACAACACCGTGTTAATTTAGCCGACGTTGCTCATTTACGAGTAAACTCCAGTGTGCGAGCAACCAGGACAACCCTCACCGTTACACAGATGGCATGTTCGACCCACTCCGGTACCAAAATTATCCCTCATGCCACCTTCGAAAGCATCCTCATAGACAGATAAGCCTTGATGGCCCCACAAATCTCCAACTGTCTTGTACTTAGCAGCCCCTTTAGATTTCCCAGTTCTTGCTAAGGACCCTAAATCTCCACCACTTTTGTATGCAAGATCAAGTTCTTGGTGTGAGTAATTTCTATCCTTCTTCACTTTCTTTTCCTTTTCAAAATGGATCTTGTACTTTGGACCCCTAATTAGGAAAATTCCAATTGCAAACAAGCCAATTTGGACCGCGATTCCAGGTGCGGGGAAAGGCAGTAATGCTGCAAGATCTTCAGATGAAGTACCTGGCAATTGGTCAAATCTATCCGCTAACGCAACGCCACAAAAAATTACACCTGCCACTATTGCCATTTTTCGAATCCGTATGGCCCACCGACCTTTTCTAGGCCAACGTAAAAATGAAGCAAAAAACATGAGACATCCTTCTCCTAAAAGGAGTAAATCTGGTGCGTCCCAAACTCCAGGAGTTGTTACACATGCGTTTGCCTGACCTGCATCTAAATCCTTTTGAATCTCATCCGCATTACATCCGGGGTCTGCTAGGCGTGCCAAAATCAATTTTTGAGGGGGGTCCAAGTTCATTAAAGCGCCAAGTTCGACATTGGCAACAGAGACTCCGATGAGAGCAAGGCCGATTATCGCAGCCAACTTCTTCATCCGTCCCATGGAAGAATCCTAGGAGTGAAGCACTTTATTGATGTCGCACATATTCTTTAGACACCTTTGAATGTTAAACACTGCAGGACATCACGAAGACAATGGCGCAAGTCGTGGTTATTGGGAGCGGAATTGCGGGATTATTTGCCGCATTACGTTTAGACAAAGCAGGCCATGAGGTCACCATAATCACAAAACAGAGGCCTAAGGACTCTTCAACAAATTGGGCACAAGGAGGCATTGCTGGCATCCTTGACAAAACCGATGGCGAGGGAAAGCAAGCACATATTGCGGACACCTTGGCTGCTGGAGACGGACTTTGCAATGAAGAGGTCGTTCGTCTAGTAGTTGAAGAGGCAGGAGATAGGATCAGAGATTTATTGGATGCAGGTGTTGAGTTTGAAAAAGAGGGTGAAAGTTTCCATTTGGTTAAGGAAGGTGGGCATACAGCACGTCGAATTTTGCATGCGAAGGATGCAACCGGAGCTGAAATAGAAAGGGCGTTGACTAGAGCTGTTTCAGCAAGTAAGAGAATTACAATGAGGCCTCACACCCTTGGAGTAGACTTGATTCAGAGAGAACATCGCAATCCCAAAATGGGTATCAAAGGACTTTGGTGTCTAAGTTTGGATAGTGGAAAAATGGAAGCAATCCCTGCGGATGCAATTCTAATCGCCACAGGGGGTTGCGGTCAACTGTGGGAGAGAACAACCAACCCCTCTGTCGCCACAGGCGATGGATTAGCAATGGCGGTAAGAGCTGGGGCTGCGAGTAAAGATATGGCTTTCTTTCAATTCCATCCAACTGCCCTAATGGCCAATAACAAGAAGCCGTTTCTGATTACTGAAGCCCTAAGAGGAGAGGGAGGAGTTTTACTAGATTCACTTGGTCTTCAAAAATATAGAATGAGTGGTTCAAAGCCAGATTCTTTTTCATTTACTCTAGAGTTTTCAAGCAAAGGTAGCCTTGCTACAAGAGATATAGTCGCCCGGGCGTGCGACCAAAAAATGAAGATTACCGGAGCAGATAATGTATGGTTAGTAACCGACCATTTAGATAATGTAAATCTTCACAAAAATTTCCCAACGATCGAATCAAGGTTGAACAAACTCGGCCTTTCTTTGGGAAAAGATCCACTTCCGGTAGCGCCAGCAGCCCATTACATGGTTGGAGGTCTTGATGTTGACACCGATGGCAGAGTATTGATGGAAGACGGCAATGCTATGCCAGGACTCTATGCAATCGGCGAAGTTGCATGTACTGGCATGCATGGAGCTAATCGGCTAGCCTCAAACAGTTTACTGGAAGCAGTAGTCTTTGCAAATAAGGCCTCAGAGCATTTTATTGAAAACTCGATTGAGAATATAGAAAACGTTCCAAATTGGCGTGCTGAAGGAATGCAAGAATTGGAAGAACATGCTCCTCTTGTCAGAGATTTGGAAACCCTGAGAAAAACAATGACAGATGACGTAGGCATAGTTAGAAGCTTTAGGCGGCTTGAGAGAGCAAAAAGGATGTTGGATTTACTTTCCCATGAAGTCGACTTAATTTGGCATAGAAGTCTTCCAACTCGTGAATTGGTAGAACTAAGAAATCTAATCCTAGTTGCAACCCACATAACAGAAGATGCATTGGAGCGCAAAGAGAACAAGGGCCTGCATTGGAATAAGGACCTCATCTGAGTGATTTAACTTGGGACAATAGCATCGAGTTGAGAGGAGTCGGCACTCCTAGTTTCTCAGCCCTGAGGACTACCTGACCACATAGTGCGTCGATTTCTGTTTCTCTACCGGCTTTTACATCTGCAAGCATTGAACATTCATTTTCTGATGTTAAATCCAGTACTGCGTGTAAATTTTGAATCAATTCTTGGTCATCTGGAAGTATTATTCCAATTAACCTAGCAACATTTGCTGCTTCTAGCATTGTTGATTCTGCTTGTGAGAGCAAGGGTTCCTTTCGTAATTCTCCATTAGTTACGCCACAAATTGCTGCTAAAGGATTAATTGCGACATTGATCAGCAACTTATTCCACAGTAATGATTGCAAATTATCGCTGTACTCAGCATCTAGAGGAGATAATGTTTCTACAAATTCTTTACCCCTTGGACCTCCTAGAATTAGAGTTCCTTTACCAACCCACTCAATACATCCTGCCTGACTTCGTTTTACCGCATTAGTAGTTACCCCTACAGCAGAGTTCTCAAAAACATAACTTTGCAAAATTTCATGATTCCCTAGACCATTTTGCAGAGATAGAACCGGGCCACTGGTTAGTATTGAGGCTATTTTAGATAAACTATCGGTATCTTTTGATTTGCATGTGATAATCGCTATGTCAAATGAATTTTCGAGTGATTCGTGTATACCTGCCTCGTCCAAACTTACAGTCCATTCGTCTGGAGTTATTGTGCATTCCCAAATCCCTGTGACTTGTAGGCCTTGAACAGCCAAGACTGCACCGTGTTCACCTCTTGAGTGAACCAATACATCATGTCCTGATTTTACTAACTTAGCTGCTATTAGACAGCCGATTGAACCGGCCCCCAATACTGCAATCCGCATAATCAAACCTCGTGATTTACTAAGTGGAGTATGACTTCTCCATCATTTAACTCCAACCAAGAATAGGATTGACCGGTTACGGGTGCCGTTGCTGAAACGATTGTTGTTTGTCCTGATGCTAGGATTATTTCATTCGAAATACCCCATTGCGGGCCATTCCCGTCAAATTCAATATTTAATTCAACATCTGTACTTCCGGGGTTTTCAATAACCAATGAATCGTTTACAAATTCTACAGATCCTATCCAATTCTGTGTCTGCGCATCGCCAGTTCCGATAATCAGCGAGGGACCATTTCTAACAGCGTAGGTTGTTGGATTGTGGAGTATTTCACAATCGGTTATCACGCTGTCTTCAGATGCAAACAATAGAATTGAGTCATTAGATTGTTCGAGATTATTCATCGCAACAGGCAATATTGACATATTCCAGATACGAGTATCATTATCGGTGAATAGTGGGGGAGAAGGGTTGCCTAACCCTAAGCAATCACCCACATGATTTAATGCCAAAATCGATTGACTGAATATCAACTCGCGCTCGTCTAGTAAGATTCCTTCCCTAGAAATCGCAACCATTTGTTGTGCGCCGAAACTTGCTTTGAAAGAAACTTGATCTATTGTAAATATCATTTCTGAAATCCAAGACATATCATCGCCAGATAAAGATTCTAGACATAACTGTGGGTTTTCTGAAGAAATGGTTACATTACCCTCAGAATTCAAATTATCCCAAACTGCAAAATTCGTTTCTGCAGATACGTTTACTTGTTTTGATTTAGTTTTTAGAGAAATGCAGGACTTGGGGTCATCTAAATCCCCATTGAATTGCCAAGAGCCTAATGGATATGTTTCTTGATTTGGCAATACCTCATTAGAAATCACTCGATTATCAACCAGCCAGGATAATTGGAGAGAGGTTGTATTCCAGGATTCTTCCCATTGGAAATTAAAATCAAGCTCGATTTTATCCAAGGGTTCAATGGTACCAGAACACGTATTTTCTGAGGTCAAGGCCCCTGATTTACAATCAGCAAGTGACAAATTTGCGTTGCCATAAAGCCCGCCTAAATATGAAATTTCCCAATCCTGTACTACAAGTGAAGGGTTACTTACAACTATTGTTTGGTTAAACCAATTATCCTTAACTACCAGGTTTTCAAACTCTATTTCCCATTCTATTTCTTCATCCCATAGTTTGTCCTCATAGAACGGGGTTTGAGCAGGTAAGGCCAACATAAATGATAGGAATAGAATAATTCCCAATCTTCTATGGTCCACTTCAGGTAATCCCTTGAAATCATCTAAGACAATTGGTAATCTCGGATCGCTTCCTTTCGTGATGAGCAATGAGGCCGTCAATGCAACTATTGGAACCCAAATATTCCAACCTGCGAAAGCACCGAAAAGGAAGGCGAATAGCAAGACAACTAGCAGAAGCATGACTTGAGTTGAACCTGACCTAGCTTCGGGAATGCCCATTCTTGCTATCAAAATTCTCCCTCCCGGGAAGGTAGGAATAGGCAGTAAAGAGACCCAACCAAGGAAGGTAAGTGTCATTCCAGCTCGTGTCAATGGATGAGCCCAAGAAGTCTTGAGCAGTAGGGCGGTCTCTCCTTCCATGCTCAATCCAATTAACTGAATCAGAAGTGGTAATTCTACAGCTAAGGGCATCGATAGTAATGGGACAATTTCTGGCGTGAGATTGAGCCCAATTAGAATAAAACTCATTCCTAGTAAAATCATTACCATAGGTGCAGACAAGGCGCTTATTCCCAATGATGACCGGTCAGGCCAAAGACGTGCATCACTTCTTGGTAGAGATGCGAAACCTAGGATTCCAAACGGCCACCATACCAGTGCCGGACCAGGTATTGGAAATAGATGTGGAAGATGAACTCCGTTCTGTGCTGCGATTCTTTTCTGCACAAATGAAGCAATAATCAATGCGGAGAACATAGGTAAGGTATATCCAAAGAAAGCGTCTAAAGTTACATTGGAAACAAACCAACCACCTTCTGGCCTTGCACCATCCATCCACATTTCGCCTGCTAGAAGAGTGGTCAGAAGAGAAAGTAGCCACATAGATGCTACAAATCTTGTTGATGGCCACTGCCTAGTAGGGTCTGGAATTAATTGTAAAATCCAAGGTTCGTCGGGATAAAGTCGTGCACTATATCCTAATTTACTCAAATGTTGATTTATCTCTTTGAGAACTTCATGCATGTCTTCATCTTGCTTCTGACTTACGAGGTATGTTGGTGTTCTTCCACCAAGGTCATCCAACACATGACAATGTCTTGAAAGAATTCTACTAATCAATTCACGTCGATTCCAGGAATCTTTGTGTGCGTGAATCAATTCATCATCAGACATAGGTCAATCCTCCCAACGTTGGTTGGGGCACATCCGTCCTCAATGAATGAATCGGGTGTGATTCACTTATTCTTGAATCGCTTAAGACGGAATGTTTCTTCCCTTTCCATCTCTTCAAGCCTTAGTTGAATGAATACTCTTGCTTCTTCTAATTCTGGTATGACCTTGAACTCGAGAGCGTTTACACGTCTCTTTGTCGCCTCTATTTCAGCGAGCAGTCTCTTCAGAGTTGCTTCCATTTCAGCAGCCTTGACCATTCTTTCAATGAGGCTACCGAATGAATCTGCAGCTTCATCGATGTACGGGGATGAACCTGTGAAACCAATCGACCTTTCACCGAACGCTTGTTTTAGGTTAGTTCCTGATACAGATGGTACTACTACACCCATGATGTTTCTTCGCTCTACTTCAACTTCAGGAGATGCTGAATTTGCGATTGCTGCGGAGCGTACTTTGAGACCTCCCTCGATTGAGTTTGCCAAATCGATACGGGATTTCGCAAGAACGTAGGCCTCTGTAAGTTCTCTTTTTGCTTTGATCATGTCGGAAAGAAGTGTTCTGAATTCATGGAATAAACCATCTCTCTTCATCTTGAGAAGTTTGTATCCATTCTTAGTCTGTTTGATACGACGCTTGAGGTTAATCAGTTCGCTGCGAGTTGGTTTGATATCCAATGCCATGTGATTTCACCTCCTATTTTCTCCAAGAAAAGCGCTTCACTCCCTGTTATCAGGGTGATACTTCTCAATCCACTTTTGGTCTAGGCGGACTAGGTACTTGGTGTCGATATCTGACATCAAGGTCCAGCACAGGTCAAGAGTTTCATCGATTGAACGGTCTTCGTCACGAGATTGACGTAGGAACT
>WTIA01000090.1 GCA_011522915.1 Methanobacteriota archaeon | reverse complement strand
ATATGGGTCTAAAAGAAAAGTTCGGGGTTGACCTCGGAGTTTTCAAAGATTCAACAACATGGAAAGCGTTGGGAATAGGAATTGTTCTATTCTCTATAATCGGCTATGCAGGACTTTCCATGTTCGATTTAGCCTCTTCCGGATACGGTGTTGATAGAGATAACATTCGATTAGCACCTGACTTTGAAGTGGAATCTGTAAACAGGAGCATTGAGGAAGGAGACTATGTCAATGATACTGGTTGGTTCAAATTATCAGACCACAGGGGTAAAGTGATCGTTATCGATTTCATGGCTATAGATTGCGCAAATTGTCACCTTGTGCAAGCCCATCTCGAGTCAAAAATTGATTATTGGACGGAATATGATGGGAATTACGAGATCATCGTAATTTCTATCGGGAGCTGGTATTCATTGGAATCCTTAGACATGTTAAATGAAACATTTGGCGATAAGAGTTCAGATTCACACATGCCTTGGATTGTTGCTACAGGAGATACTGACTCGGTGTTAAAATCCGAAGTCATTCATTCTGGTGTAAACTCTTCAGAGGTCGACCTTGATAGTGGAACTTACTGCATTGAAGCTCAAGTGAATTTGTCTGAAAAAGAAGTGTCATGTTTTGATGTTGGTCAAGGCTTGCAAGATAACGATAACTTGAACGTCGACGTAGACGGTATAGAACTAACAATTCAGGAAAACTCATCTGTTAATTTTACGATTGAAACAACTCTTGAGGGTAATATCACTTGGGAAATCATTGAATTTACCAGAGGAGACATGGTTGAGGAGTATCAAGCACAAGCAATTCCAATAGCGCTGGTTATTGACCATGAAGGCTACATAGTTGCCAAAGAAAGTTCAGGAACTCCTACCGGTGGTTGGGGTGATTTTGATGGTGCAGTATTAGCAGCAGCAAAAGGTGAGGCAGAGGATATGAGATTCTCTCTTGCCGAAGTAGACCGCTCTGCAGGTGCGATTTTCACAATGGGGTTATTGCTTGGAGTATTGGTTTATTTCTCACCCTGTGCGTTCCCAATTTTACCTGGCTACATCTCATATTATGTCGGCCTAGGCCAAAGAGAAGACGAACTTATTGAAGCCGGTAAACTTGAGAAAAGGATGCCTGCTCACTGGATTTTAGGTGGCCTTGCAGCCATGGGACAACTGACATTCTTTGCAATCATTGGAATTATCATACTCGGTCTTGGAAGTATAATCAATCTTTCAGGTGTTCTTCATTACTTTGCATTGGCTGTTGCAATACTTTTGATTGTGTTAGGGGCATTCATGCTTACAGGAGGTACAGCACATTTACTCGGATTTGTTCAAAAACTAGTTGACAAATACTCCACAACAGAAATGGATGACAGGTTTACTCCAAGGAGAAATATGTACCTTTGGGGAATAGGCTATTCTGCCGCATCAATCGACTGTACTGCTGCTGCAGTGATACCGTTCATCGCATATCTTGCATTGATAGGCGGTGCAGCAACCTGGACAGGATTAGCAGGTCTAATGTTGTCTGTAAGTTTGTTAATGATTGCAGTAACTACCGTGGTAGGATTGGGCCAGCAACGTTTCATCAATATCCTGAGAAGGTCCACAGGTCTAATCAAGGCTATTGGAGCATGGATGATGATGATGGCAGGTGCGGCACTGACATTTTACCTGACTCAACCAGAACTAATTGCAAGTTGGTTGTAATCAAATCAGTTGGGAGCCAATCTCTCTACCATTAGACAACGATAGAATTTGGTGAGTCGAAGGTCCGTTTGGAATATGCAACCAAAGCTTTGCATCGATGTTCTCTGTGTCAAGATGGACAGGTCCGCATTGAGCCCCTCCTGGAGTCGTCTGAGTGCCGCCGTCTAGTGTGAAGAAATATCTCGCACCCGGTTCGAAGTTGTTGACGTTAGAAAAACCTGCAGTATCTGGGCCATCGGAACCAACTTCCCAAACATAAATCGCTGAGCCACCATTTGAATCGCCGAGTGCTGCCGACCTGTAATGGAAATCACCATCGCTTTCTGTACATGTCAGAACATACAATACGTCCTCACGAGCGATTGGGTCTCCAGTTGCACCAAATTCCATCATGAAAAGCATATCATCATAATTGTCATAGACCCAAGCTCCAGTAATTATTACCGAGTTTGCAAAATCTCTTCTCACATCTTCCCCAGTGTTTTGGCTATGTTGAGTGATCTCTTCAGTCAAATGAATAATCGTGAAAGAAACTATAGATGCGAATATTATCATTCCTATGAATACAATCATTGCACCAATTCCCATAGTACAACTTTCATCGGATTTGATTCTGACTCTTCGCATACAACCACCTCAATTCAAATCTTGCCCTTCATAAGGGGCACTTCCAATATTCATTTGCCATTCTTGGGTACGTCCTCTCTCAACCATGAGAACTAAAGTTGCGTAATCAATTTCTTCTAAATCACAATCTTCCAACTGAATAATCATTCTATATGCAACAGCAGTTTCGAATTCTACTAATGGAAGTGATGTTAGTCCGTTTCCTGCTAAGTCGGTTGCAAGTGTAAAATCACCTTCATCAAAATTGACTCGATTTGAGCCTGAGGGGTTGCACATTACTACCCATGCTACGTTTTCATCGCTTACCGGTGCTTCGATATATGGTAATTCAAACACGATGTGAATTTCATCGTTTGTGCCGAGAGTGAAAATTTCCAATACAATGATATTTACTACGCCCTTGATGCTGGGTACGTTCTCTTGAGCATCGGTTTTGGTTTCTGTGAACACTTTTTCTCCAAAACCAATAACTACCGCAGAGATAACTGAACTCATCAAAATGATTGCAATGAACACTATCATTGCACTGATGCCTTGGCTGGCATCGCCATTTCTACGGATGGATTGCATTTGGGTCATGTAAAATTAATACTAGAACGCAGTTTAATCTATCGCAAGAAAGTACAAAAAACAACGTAAAAAAACAATCATTCTTTGAATTGGATTTTATATCTCATCCACTTGAATCTTCATTATGGGGAAAGGTATTCGTTCAATCCTCATATTTTTCGTACTCTCTACCGCACTTTCTGGTTGCACATTTATTGACGAAGACAGAGCAGATTTCGACCTTAATGTAGAACTCTCTACAACTAATGGAACAATAATCGAAAGATATCTGGACGGGGAGTTGCAAATCCTAGATAATGTTGTAATCTATGCTAATTTTTCCAAAATAAATCCAGAATTACAAGTCATTGGTTATATCCTAGAAGGCGAAACTGTTGAGTTTGAAATCTCTGAAACTGAACAAAATCACTCAATATCAATTGAATTCAATTCACATGGAAAATACGATTTACAACTATTCGGCATTAGTAGTAATGATGTCAGAAAAAGCGCAACTTTTCAGGTATCTATCAACCTAGAAATTGAATGGTATGAAGAATCAACAAGTCAGCCTAAACCGCTTCCCTTCAACCCAATTCCTCAAAATGGGGGGGAACATCCTTCTATGATTGATATCATCTCCGAGGTAACAAATCCAAGCGTATTCGATGACCTAAGTGGTGGTCAGTCAGTCCAGTTTTCTTGGACTATCACGGATGAACTAGGAGATACCTGCCAAGAAACTAGCGCTGAGGTTGAAGATGGGGAATCTGAAATTTGGGAAACGATATACTTTAACACATATCTTGAACATGAATTGGGTGTTGTTTATGATGAAGGTCAAGATTTGATTAATGTTAACCATACAGTGACAATAGGTTATGAGAGTTAATCGATATTTGATGGGAATGCCGATTTCCATTCTTCATTTGAGCTTGCAATTATTGCTGGAACGCACATTAGATGCCAACAGGCAATTCCGGTTAGTATTCCCGTAACTAAATCAAAAAAGAAATGCTGCTTGGTAGTTAGTACAGAAATACATAATGAAATCCAAGCAATCCAGGTCAAGATTTCAGTCCAACCTTCCACTATTTTCCATCGCCTCAATAGCATTACTATCATCAGGGATTGTGTCACGTGGAGGCTAGGCCATGCGTTATATGGCATGTCTGTTTTATGCATCAGATCGCCATACCACAACCCCCAAAATCCCTCGCCATCTCTGACTGGCTTTGGGATATCTTCCCTAATGTAAATTTCAGTTGGGAATATTATGAATATCAATAAAACAGCCCATGTCATAATGAATAGTGATTGATAAAAAGCGAACATTTCTCTTACTCTTTGGTCACTATTCCTACCAAACCAAGCAGCTGCTGGATAGTATAGATAGAGACTCACGTATATCACAAATGACCAACCAATGAAAGGAATAATTCTGTCAATTTCTGTAACTGGGTCAAATACAGACCTACCGAAATATCCCATGATTTGGTTTACAACAGAATATGGTAGAGCCATCGCTAAAATTAGCGTAATTAACGTGTACCAAAAAACCCGGGAATTATTTCTGTTCTGCCAATGGGGGTTCCAGATACCCCATGGGCGGTTGAACATGCCTGCTGCGACGAGTTCTATTTATTCATGGAATCGGTTTTAGAGATGCTCTCATTCTGTTTATTCAACCTTTGATTTCCTGTCTAGTGCCTTTTGTTTAGTCAGTTGGCGAAGCATTTCCATAACGACCTCTGGAGTAAGTGAACCATTTTTTGCCGCTAATTGCATCATCTCTTTTTGTGAATTCGTTAGGGACTCAAACATTTCCTTTTCGAAAGTCTGTCGGTTAGAAATACGCTGCTGTTTCCGAGTCTGTACCTCGGCAAACATTTCAATTGCGCGATTATTTCTTGCTTCGAGTTCCTGCTTTCTCATTTCCATTTTTCTTTTTTCGTAATTCAGATTCGAATCAGCAATGGCTTCTTTTTCTCTAAGAGATCTCATCTCTCCTTCTAATTCAATTGATATTTTACTGCGAATATTCGCCTTTGCTACGTTTGTTGCACTTTCGATTTCAGCAATTTTTATTCTCTCAGAGTCTCGATGATTTGAAAGAAGTGTTTCTAATGCAATTTCTCTTTCAGTTCGTTTTGCATCTGTTAATGATTTAATTTCTGCAACTTTCTCTAACCTCGTTTGGCCCGCGTTGAGATTTGCTTTGAGGAGAGTGAAGCCCAAATTCGATAACAAATTTTTCATTTCAATCTCAGACAACATTTCGAAGTGGTCTAAGAAATGGGAACTCCTGATGTCTTGCGCGGTGTTGCACTCTGCAAGTGATGGTATGGCCACGCTTGTGTTCAACTCATTTTGAATTATTTCTGCCGCGCTTTCTCGGGTCAAAACGGGAGAATTATTTGCAAAATAATTCAACAATTTAGGAA
>WTIA01000082.1 GCA_011522915.1 Methanobacteriota archaeon | reverse complement strand
AAAATCGCCACAAGGTTCATGACCGTCTAGGTACGGATAGTAATTAGGAGAGGTAAATATGTCCGACGAGGAACTATCACCTGAAACCGAAGAAAACACCGAATCTGCAGCAGAATCCCAGCCAAATTCTGAGGCTTCTAAGAATGACGAATCGTTGCGAGAGAAGTTTCGTTTAACCGGGGATGAAGAAATTTTGAAGGATGTTAAACCTTCTTTCTTCGCATTCATTCCAATGTATCTTGTGGGCCTGATAATCTTTGGAGCGCACATGCTTTTCGCAATCGACTGGGATGCAAGTAGTGATGATAATATCTTAGTTAAAACTATGATTTTCTTGTTGGAGCTTTCAGACATTGGAGAAATTGGATTCGTACTAGTAATGCTAGGTGTGACTTGGTTTAACAGAATGTTAAACGGTTCAACAAGTGGTAAGTGGACTACGATTTTCCTATTGATAGTAGCCTTCACACCACCGGCTTTGCGACTTGATGATTTCATCGCATGGATAATGGGCAAGGATTCAGGATTCATTCCATTAGATGAATTCAGTTATTCCCTATTTGGTATATTCTGGTCTGTATTGTTCATTCTATTCACTGTCTTTTATCAGAGAAGTTTCCATTATGCGATAACAAATCACAGAGTAATCTTCACCCAACATCTGATTATTCCAGGAGATGGCAGGAGAATTCTTTTCGATAACATTAACGAGATAAGGACTCAGAGAACAATGCTAGGTGCAATGTTTGGGTATAACACAATAATTTGCGACACAGGTAGTCAATTGGGCATAGGTGAAGATGCAATGTCTGTTTCTGTAGGAACATCCGGAAACAGTGGAGGAGGCGATGCTTCAACGGGTGAAGGGCATGTCACTAAGAATATTTTCAAAAAGATGTTTGCGTTTGTTACATACCAAAGATCACGTAAAATCGACTTGCCAGATCCAAGATTCTCATTCTTTTGCATAACAAATTGGAAATCTATCGAGCAGTTACTGAATGAAATGCATCAAAGGCATAGTCAGTCCGGTATACTCAATGAGTTGAAAGAGCAAATTGCTGAATCTCAAGATTGACACATAGGTTTCAAAAACCTGTTTAGTAAGCCACGGTCATGAGCGACCTAATCCAACAGGCTGGCATGGCCCTGTCAAGTGGACAATTTACTGAAGCAATGGAGTTATTCGATAAAGTAAGAGAAGCCGAACCTGACAACGCAGTAGCGCACTATGGTTGGGCTGAATCTGCATTTATGCGTCTTTCAATGGACATGGAAGAAGATGTACCTGCGGGTAAGATTATGCAAGTTTACAAGAAGGCAATGCAACTTGATGAAGAAAACCTAGAGTATGTTGCTTCTTTCGCTAATTTCTGTCTGGACTGTGGTAGAATCCCAATGGCAATCAAAGAATATCAACGCCTAGAAAAGATGGCTGAATTGAACGAGATCCCTGTCGAGGACACATTGTTCGATGCTAGCAGACTTATCGTGGATGCCATCGAAAGAGTTGGGCAAGGAAGAGACAATCCAATGATTCAACCATGGTTGAGACAAGCATTGGTTTGGGCTGTGGGCGGTTTAGGATACTCCGCAGAAGATGCAGCTGCGGTCCTATCTTCAGATGAGTGAGGTGCAAACAGATGGGGAAGGCGCGAATCGCCTTCCGCTTCGGTCATTACGGAGATTGCTTTCACGGCAGTCAAGTCCAGCCCGATGTACCAACTGTACAAGGTACCTTCATGCACATTTTCAAGAAAAAACTGAAGTGGACTCAAGAAAGAATGCCTGTGGCTTTCTCAAGTCGGACAGACTCTGGCGTCCATGTTAGACTCAATGGTGGTTTCATCGATATCGACCAAGAGCGCTGGAATGCAATGGGCGAAAAAGGATTCATGAAAGCAGTAGGACACCAAATTCCCAATACTATTTCCCTAATCGATGCAAGACAGGTTGATGATGATTGGAGTCCACGTAGAGCCCTGTATCGTACTTACCGATACAGAATGGAGTGCATGGAGGGATGGAGAGAACCTGATTTAGATAGTTTCACAATACTATGTTCATTATTCGAAGGCAACCATGACTGGGCTAATTTCTGCAGAAGGGAGCCTGGACGCTCAACTAGAAGAGTTGTTGAATCATGCAAGCCTTGGGTAAACGATGGACGCATAATTGGGTTTGAAATCGTTGGAGAGGCATTTGTTTGGAATCAAGTTAGAAGAATCGCCAACGCAATGTTTGCTGTAACCACCGGTTATCGAGATATTGACAAAGTGATAGAAGCGCGTGACAATCCAGAAATTGAAATCGATTTGGGATTAGCCGAACCAGACTGGCTGATTCTGTGGTCTGTGACCTGGGAAGGAATACCTGACATTGATACTTCAGAACCGGTTATCTCTAAACCAGACCACAGTAGTTCTAGATGGCAAGACCTCTGTCGTCAACAACAAAAGGAAATTCTAATTCGGCAATTCGACATCATTCAAGGAAAATACTAACAGTATCTCCATCCTGAATTGAACAAGATTCTCGTAAGAATACTCCCGCAATTACTTCGACAACATCTTCGTGCCGAGTTAGGTCAGGGATCAATATTGCACAATCATGAGATGTCTCGTCTACAATAAACTGTGCGAGAAATGCTGTTGCACCACCGAATGAGACACCATCTCGGTCAAAACCTTTGATTCTGTGAGCAATAGCACCACTTTCCGTGCCTTCATCAAGGCCCGCTGAAACACGTAATTTTCTGTATTCGATTAAGGATTCACCCTCAACCTTTACGTTTAGTGTTCCAGGCCAAGCGCTTCTCCCAATTATTGTCTTGAATTGCTCTTGATAGTGGTGCTGTGACATGAAGATATGTGCTCTTCCGAGCCCGGATGACACGATACCTTCAATCCGCATTGGTCGGCGCAAGTACCTCTCACTCATGACTGTTCTGCAATCTAGCAAAACAACATGTAGACCTACCACTTGGCGTGGCACATGGCAGGAGACTTATCTTGGATGGAAGAGAGATATTCCCATCTCAAACAACAATCGCTACTCTGGCAACCTCCAACTTTGGAAAGTGCCAATACTCCACGCTGTACAATGGATGGAAAGCCTACAATCATGCTTTCTGCAAACAATTATCTGAACCTGACTACTCACCCAAAAGTTGTCGAGGCATCTATTGCTGCAACTAGAAAATATGGCGCAGGTAGCGGATCAGTAAGAGCTATTGCTGGAACAATGGACATTCACCTTGAGGCCGAACAAAAAGTTGCTGAATTCAAAGGCGTTGAATCTGCACTGATTTACTCGGCAGGTTATACTGTAAATGTAGGACTAATTCCTTCCCTGGTTCAAGGAAAAGAAGACATAATCATCTCAGATGAACTAAACCACGGCTCAATTATCGATGGAGTAAGGCTCACTAAAGCAAAGAGAGCGGTATTCCCTCACAACGACATGGGCGCATTAGAGCAAGTTCTGAAAGAAAATGATGATTCTGATAGGAAACTGATAATCGTTGATGGGGTCTTCTCCATGGACGGAGATATCTGCCCACTTGATGAGTTAACTGCATTGGCCGAAGAACACAATGCTATGGTGATGGTTGACGATTGCCACGGAGAAGGAGTCCTTGGAGACGGCGGCAGAGGCATTGTGGATCACTTCAAACTACAAGGTAGAGTAGATTTTGAAGGAGGTTCTTTTTCTAAAGCACTAGGTGTTCAAGGTGGAATTCTTGCTGGCAAGGAAATCGTACGCAATCACGCCCTTAACCACTCTAGATCTTGGTTACTTTCTGGTTCGCAGCCACCCGGAGTTGCAGCAGCACAGAAGGCAGCAATCGAGGTGTTAATGGACGAACCTGAACACCATGCGAGACTTTGGGAAAATACTGAATATTTCCGAAGTGAAATGCAATCACTTGGTTTCGACACAGGTGTTTCTACAACACCAATCATTCCAGTAATGTGTGGAGAGTCATCGGTTGCTAAAGGACTCTCAAGTGAGATGCTGAAGCAGGGGGTAATGGCTGGAGCCATCGTATTCCCAATGGTTGCAAGAGACAAGGCTCGAGTTCGAACACAAATGTCAGCAGGGTTAACTCGCGATGATTTGGATGAAGTTTTGCGAATTTTTGAGGCTGCAGGTAAATCCGTTGGTTTGATTTGAAGAACAGCACTCATTCTTCTTCTGATTCGAATGACTCGACTACTGCGATTAGGTCCGAATCATCGGTTTGTATCTCATCGTCATTTTCACTAGCATTCAGATATTCATCAACCGGCATTTCTTGGAATGGATTGACACCATCTTCAATCATGCAAAGAAGTCTCCACCTTGGAGCCCATGAAAGGTGAATGTAAAGCGGACCTGGAATCATTAGAAGACCCCAAGATGCATATTGAGTAAAGGTATTACTCACCAACAAACCCGTATTTATTAGCGTAAATAATGCAAATCCAATGAATGGCATTGGGTATAGTACCTTTCTGTTTACTGAAATAGGCATTCGCTTTGTAACCGCACTCATCAATCGGCTGAAAATGCCAAGGAAGGCTGTAGCAAATATCAGCAAACTTGCGTGCAATAACCAAAGAGGAAACCAGAACTCTTCTGTTGTCAGGTAAGGTAAAATCAACGCTATCGATACTAGAAGACCATAGAATGCACCAATATTAGATGGGTGTGAAAGCCAAAGTGGCAGATTTGCAAACCGGTTTGAAAGACCACCACCGGTTAACATTTCACGCTGAGAATCACTCAACGAGGACATGCTATCAGCCCTAACAGAGGCTCCGGCCATAGTTATGCTGCGATGAATACACCATTTGAAGGTACGGTGAGATGTTTTACACAATGTAGCGATTATTGCTCACCAGAGAATATTCGAGAAATTGGACCTTGGACTTCGAGTTCTTCTTCTGGCAACCAATTCCTCTCCAATAGTGTTGATTCTTGTGATTCTCTTTCTCTAGCGTCTTCAAACTCATCATTTGAATCGTTTATCGCATTGTTGAGTGAGATTGCTTGATTGATAATTGAAATTTGCTTGGAAAGAGTTGATTCTTTTTGCGAGGTCTCCCAAATTGAGAGGACTGAAATGTCATCATCCATGCGGTGAACTACCCAACCTCCCAAAGAATCCTTTGCGAGTTTCAATCGATGAATTCCTGGATTTATCCAGTTTCCAGAAAAATTGACCATCACCTCTGAGTCTGAAACGTAATCAGACTCCATGAAGGGATGGTTCAAATTAACCGCAAGGGGAACTTCTGAATTTCGTTTTGTTTTGGAAATGAGTAGGGCATTAAATACTGAAATAATAACTAGAATGATTATGATG
>WTIA01000017.1 GCA_011522915.1 Methanobacteriota archaeon | reverse complement strand
CGAAACGTGCCCATTCTAGAACCGGTCACGGAATTGACTTAGTTCTGATTGATTCAGATGAATCTACCTTCGACTATGATGATGCTCACATCATTCGTTTAGGCAAAGATTTGGATTCGACAGGATGTGCAGCACTACCTCCACTTGGAGAGCAGAGAATGCGACAAGCATCCAATGTCTCTAGAACCCTATTGAACGAAGTGGAATTAGTAGTTTTGTTAACAGGTCTGGGTGGCGGAACAGGTACTGGCGCCGCTCCTGAATTTGCAAGACAAGCAAAACTATCCGGTGCAATTGTTATTTCAATCGCTGCAATACCATTTGAGGCTCAAGAAGCGAGATCAAAAGTCAGCAATGAGGGGTTATCTAGATTGGAAGCAAACTCAGATGTTTGTGTTAGATTATCTTTGGACAGGCTTGCTTGGCAAGCGAGGGAAAGAGGTACTGATTGGCGACTGGGTGCCTCTTGGGTTGAGGAATTTGTCGAAGGGCTAGTTAGGACTTTGATGCGTTTAGGTTTAATCAATTTGGATATGATGGATTTGAAGACGATAGTAGGTCATTCCGGTGGTTCAACTCTCATGGTTGGACAAGGAGATCCAGACGATGCAACAGCTCTTCTCAACGATGCCCTAGGGGCGCCATTGGCGGATTTATCTATGGATGGAGCAAAGGCCTGTCTGCTCCAAATTGAAGGTGGTCCAGGTATGACAGTTGGCCAAGTTGGATTGATTGCAGATGCCTTTACAGCGCGCTTTGATGAGGATGCCCAAGTAATCTTAGGTGCTCGAGTAAGTGATGACTTACAAGGGAGGATAAGAGTAGTTGCTGTGGTGGCAGGGTTGGAAGAAAAATCCAATTTGAGTTTAATCTGAATCTGCTATTTCTACGTCAGAATTATCTTCTTCCCACTCTGTACCTTCAGAAATATCGACGCCTTTTTCCCAGTCTATTTCACCGTCTTCTTGCCATTCTTCCTCGGTGGTTTCAGGCTCGGTTTTTGGGGTTTCATCATCCTCAGATGTTTCTGAATCATCCTCTTCTTCCTCATTCATTCTAGAAATGTCCACGGTTTTGGCATTTAGGAACATCTCGGAAGTCATCCTACTATTTCGAAGGGTTGGCCGTAACAAAAGCATCATTGCACAGATAGAAAGGACGTGGCCAAAGATCATTACTTCCTTGAGGTTGTCAAATGTTCCAGTAAGCATTGCAACTGAACCTGCATAAGCATAGCCGAATGAAATTCCTAACGGCAGGGAAGCATGCTCTGAAATCAAGCGCTTTCCATCTCTAACAGTATATGTTGTTAAAGACCAAACTGCGAAGATTACAGTAAGTGCCATTAGAAGACCTTCTTCGATAATTGTCGAGATGTCGGACGGACTCATTGCTGTCCTTCTGTAAATACTAAATGCGTGCCAAGTAATGAAAATTTGAGCAACAATCATCCACTTGAATGAAAATGCGGCCATACCCTTTTCATTTCCTGATGCCTCTCTTTCCCCTCGAGTAAGCCACAAGGTTATCGATTGCAGAACAACACTGACTAGGATGAATGCAATACCTCCAATCAAAGCATCTTGTAGCGTCATTTTCTCGGCTTGACTGATGATTTGACCTAGCCACAAAATAATCAATGCAAAAACTTGGACAATAACTACCTGAGTAGCAGTAGATATTTTCTCTTGGTATGTGTGAAGTTTGGCGTCTCCTAATCCATTAGCAAGCCATTCGACCATTCCAGTTCTGAAAGATGCTGCTTGTGCAATAGACCAGACGATGAAAAGAGATGCTAATGTTGGAGAAATCCATCCGTTATCATTACCGCCGGTTAAGCCCCATAGCAGTCCGACGATAACAGCGGCAATCAAAATAGGAACTATCGTTATTCTGAAACTAAAAAGGAATCTAACGATCCATTGTGAATCTCCTTTTTCCTCGGGCAACTTTGTTAAATTCTGGATTAAATTATTGTTTGACATTGCCGCTACGACTATGTATGATATTGATAGAGAAATAAATGACATCGCAACCAATACTTCCTGAGTACTCACCAAGAATAGTAAAATTGAGGAAATAATAGCAATCATTACAATGTGGGGAAGCGTACGTGGGGAGAGCATATTTCGAATTAATTGTAGAATTCCAATCTGCTCGAATTCTTGCTTAGAATCCCCACTCATTGTGTCCCCTCAGAGTGGGCAGCGCTGGCATTATGTTAAGACAAATGCCCTTTAGCGCTAATTATGCCCAAGAAATTGACAAAGGCCCTGAGAGGTAAACGTCGGTGGATTGGATGCGAAGTTGCAGGTTTTTCAGATAGAGCAGAGCTGGAAGGGTTTTTGTCTGATTTCCCAGTCAAGTTATACGATTTTGAAAATCAAAAATGCATACTCATGGTCAAACTAGAGGATTTTGATGATGTGAGGATTTCTATCAATAGTGATAATATCAAAACTATGACCTCGAGTGGGAAAATAAGGTTAGTCCGTGAGAGGATGGAATTCTCTCGCAAGCCAAGAAAGCGTTGAAGTGCTATCTCCGCTCCGCAGGCTCATGGGAGCAGGAGGAGCGGCGCCGCCTGTCAAAAGTGAAGATGTGATGATTCTCATTGGGTCAACCATTCTCTTGACGGTTTTCGTACTCCAGGCCTGGTCAACTCCAACAACGATTTTATGCAGTGAAAATGAGTGCGATACCTACGAGGTAAAATACGATTTATCTGAAGGGGACAAATTTTCCCTAGATGTCATTGAAGGAGAAGTTAGGCCGACTGTTATACTACCAAATGGTGATTCATCATTTGATAATAATCAGAAAGGCAAATGGTCATTTACGGCTGAAGAATCTGGAGTCCACACATTCCAATTCCTTGGAATTGAAGAATCTAGCATCGATTATTCAGTAAGTCGCGGGATTATTTTCGATTACGGATTATATCCGCTTGGAATGTTGATCTTAGGGTTTGGAATTCTCAAGAGAATCACAAAGGAAGAGGAAGATGAGCCAATTGAGGCATTGTTAGAAGATTAAATCCAATTTACGTCTTCTCCATCGTCAATTACTGTATCTTCGAGAACCAATTCTCCTCTCTCGTTTAGGTCGAATGATTCGAATACTTTACCTTGATATTCCGGTTTACCATAAATTTTCATGTGTTCGAGAACTTGACTCCTAACTTTTTCGTAATCTACAGGAGGTAAGTCGTCCCTGTACTCAATTAAAGATGATATTTCACATTCAAGCCTTTGATCTAATTCCTCAAATGATAGATCCTTAATCTCTGCAAGACTACTGATTTCTATTCCTTCCAATTTAGTTTGTTTAGTTTCTAAGTTAATTCCTATCCCCAAAACCGCCTTCGTTTGGTTATTCGAAGTTCTCCCCTCGACTAAGATGCCACATAATTTCCTTCCTTCAATCATTATATCGTTAGGCCACTTGAGTTTGAGCCGGTCATCACCTATTGAATTTAACACTGCCAAACCACCTGAGAGTTGCAGTAATCCTGGATTGATGTCCCTCCCTTCTGCAACTATCCATGAGCCTGCATAACTACTTTCTATAGAGTGCCATTTTCTACTTCTTCTGCCTTTTCCTGCGGTTTGCTTGCGTGTGGAAATATGTGTGCCAATCCCAATCTTTCGCATCAAGTCATCATTTGTTGAACCTGTAACATCAACATACGATTTGTCTGCATGTTCGTAGGGTCTCCACAAGCAATACACGGCTAATTTTTCTCCGTCTTCAAAAGTATGAATGTCCCAAATTCGTTTAGCAAACTTACCGTCACTCTTCAATGAATTATATCTCGCTAGCAACAGTATTTTCCCGTTGATTGCTAATAATCCATTTTTCTCTACAGTTGCCATTAGTCGATGGTACAAGCCAACCTTATCGGTATCTATCAAAGCTGCCTCTTCCATTGGCCCCAAGACATCGCTGACTTCATCAGGAAAAATGTAGGGAAGGTTCCAAATTATCAGGTCGAATTTTGTATCAAATGGAAATGATTCGGGACCTACTCCACCCTCTAAGATTACACCAGTTTGCATATTTTTTTCCAAATTCCCTCTAGTTGCTACAACAGCAAATGGATTGATGTCACATCCGTGGACACTCCAGCCTAAAGATCCGGCTAGAATAGACAAGGCTCCTGAGCCACAACCTATCTCCAAAAACTTTCTTCCTTTCCCTGGCCCAAGTTGAATCAGTCTCTTGGCCATAAGATCAGTATCCTCTCTTGGTGGATAAACTGTTGGAGGAATTGTAAGGGAAAAGGATTGATTTTCTACAGGCCTCCAGTTTAGATGCTTGGGCTTACGTTGTTGTCTCTCGGTTTCTAAGACAGTATCATTGACATCAAACAACTCCTCTGCCTCTTTTCCCATTAATCAACCCACAGTGCTTGAGATTTTATGTCTCTTGGAATAATATTCAATGGATTCTGAAATTTCGGTATTATCGTTAGTTTCTGTAACATTTTAATTTGAACGAAGATTTTATGTGGAATAGGAAAAAAACATTGTCTGTAGTCGCAAGCACCCTATGCTGACTTAGTGCCTCGTTCTAGACAGGTAAATAGCAGGCGAATGATTTAAAAACCCCATACAGGTCGGCCAAGAAGCCCAAGACATACATTTGGGCCTGTAGCTTAGTCAGGTAGAGCGTCCGGCTTTTAACCGGACGGTCGCGGGTTCGAACCCCGTCAGGCCCGCCTGACAAGAAACAGGCCGGGTGTAGAAGGGCTGAGCGGGGTGTGTGTTTTGGTAGTAAAGTCGGCAACTAAGAAGCGATTGATGGAAATGGGTATTGCAGAGGAATATGCTCACAAACTCGCAACCGACCGAAACATGACCGATATCAAAGCAATGCCTGCTGATGAAATTGCATCAGTCTTGGGAGTCTCAAAGGATGACGAAATTTTCACCGGCGCAATGAATGCGCTTGCAGAACTCGGCCAACGCAGACAGAAGCGCCGAAGTCGCAAAATCACAATTTCCAGGAAGGCTCTTGACGACGATGACATGGATTTAGCAGGAACCAAGTTCAATGTATTGAACCACGTTCTTGTACCACATCAAGAACTTGTACCAGTCGAATCAGAGGAAGAAGAGCTGGCACCCTGGGGTTTGCTAACCACTGACGAAGATACAGGAGAAACCCGTCTTGCTAAGGAACTACTTCCGAAGATTCTGATTACCGATCCAGTTGTTCAAGTAATAAAGGAAACAACAGAAAGAGCACACGATGCAGCAAATGCTGATGATGAAGAGCACATACCTCTTCCAGCAGGCTGGCTAGCAGACCGAGTTCTAAAGGTCGTAAGGCCATCACCATCCGCTGGTGTTTCTGTTGCTTACAGATTGATTGTGGAGGGCAGCTGAGCTGAGGTGATATCATGAAGGAGATTATTGAATCATTTTTCCGAGAAAGAAGTTTGGTTAACCACCAACTAGCATCCTATGACGACTGTATCCCATCTGGTGACAACTCCCTTTCCCGCATGGAAAAAATTGTTCGCAGTATTAGAGTCGGTACAGATGAAGAAGTAGAAGATGAGAAAGGTGGACTAATCAAACTCGACGTTATCGACCAAGACATTATTATCAGGGTTAAGAATATCCAACTAGGTGAACCAACAATCCGCGAGGCTGATGGTAGTGACCACCCCTCACAACCAATGGAGTGCAGATTGCGCAAGTTGACTTACATGTCACCTGTTAAGATGGATTTCACAATTTACCGGAATGGTGTTCCAACCCAACCTGAAAAGGGTGTTCAGGTTGGTAACATGCCTATCATGGTCAGAAGCAGAAGATGCAACCTGCACGCAAATCACATTGCTGGCGACCGTGTTTTGCACCCAACCACATCCGATGAAGACAGAAAGATGTGGGAAGAACTTCTCCGTCAGAAGGGCGAAGATCCTCTAGACCCTGGTGGCTATTTCATCATAAACGGTACAGAAAGAGTCCTAATCTCAATGGAAGATTTAGCACCTAACCGTGTAACTGTTGAAATTAACAAGCGCTACGCAAAGAAAACAGAAGTAGCTAAGATTTTCTCACAAAAAGACGGTATGAGAAAACCACTAACCGTCGAAAAGCGCCGTGATGGTATGCTGATGGTAAAGATTAGTACCGCAGGAACAACAGCAATACCTGTCGTTCTTCTAATGAGAGCGCTAGGAATCGAGAACGACCAAGAACTCTTCCAAGCTATTGCAGGTCCAACTGAGACCTTCAAATTCATTGTTGCTAATATCAATGAAGTAAAAGACAACGAGGAATATGCAGTAGATTCCATGAACGAAGCCCACGAATGGCTAGAAAAGAAATTCGCAGCAGGCCAACAAAAAGAGTACCGTGAAGCAAGGGTTACTCAATTGCTGGACCGTGAACTACTTCCTCACTTAGGTGATAATACTGAAGACCGAAAGAAGAAAGCGATCTTCCTAGGAAGAATCGTACGCCAGGTCCTTGAAATGGCGATTACCAGCCGCAAGCCTAACGATAAAGACCACTACGCAAACAAGCGTGTTCGCCTAGCAGGTGACCTTGTTGAGGACCTGTTCCGCGTATCTATGGGACAACTAGCTCGTGACCTGAAGTATCAACTTGAGCGCCATCACAACAGAAAGCGTGAGTTGAAGATTACCTCTTGTTTGAGGCCTGACGTTTTGACTAGCAAAATCATGCACGCTCTTGCAACAGGCAATTGGGTGGGTGGACGTTCTGGTGTCAGCCAACTACTAGACCGTACGACATTCCTATCCGCACTGTCACACATGCGCCGTGTCACCAGCCCACTTGTTCGAAGTCAACCGCACTTCGAAGCACGTGACCTTCACCCTACTCAATGGGGCCGATTGTGTCCAAACGAGACACCCGAAGGTCAAAATTGTGGTCTTGTAAAGAACGCAGCACAGATGATTGATATCTCTGAAGCAGTTCCTGAAGAAGAAATCAGAACTCGCTTAGATGAAATGGACGTATTCCAACCTGACGATTGGACAGATGGTGACAGAATACACGTCAACGGTGACATATACGGCGTACACAAGAGAGGTAAGAACCTAGTTACCCAGTTCAAGAATGCTCGCCGTCGTGGTGCCATTAGACCAGAAGTATCTATCAGATATGACAACGTCAACAAAGACATCTTCATCAACACCGATAAAGGACGTATCCTAAGACCTGTGTTGATCCTATATGATGGTGCACCAAGATTGACTCAGAAGCACCTAGAGATGGTCGGCTCCGGAGATCTGACCTTCAAGGATTTAGTCAACGAAGGTGTCGTAGAGTGGATTGACGCTGAAGAGGAAGAAGACCTCTACATCGCACCACGTCCATTCGTTCTTCCAGAAGTTGTTCCTGAAGGTAACGAATATGCAGGTAGACCTGTAAGCCACTCTGCTGTTACCTGGCTAAACCTAGGTGAGCCGGGTGCAGAAGAAGCTAATCTACAAGCAAGAATCACGTTACCTAACGGTGAAAAAGCAGATGCCGTGTTTAACGTACCACTGCTTTACACATCAGAACACACACATTGTGAGATAGACCCTCAGTTAGTTCTTGGAGTATGTGCTTCTTTGATTCCATACCCAGAACACAACTCTACACCTCGTGTCACAGGTGGAACAGCGATGGTCAAGCAATCCCTTGGCCTTCCTAGTTCGAACTACAGACTAAGACCTGACACAAGATTACACATCTTACACTACCCACAGCGTTCAATCACCTACACCCAGGCTATGGATACCACCAAGTTCGACAACAGACCCGGTGGACAAAACTTCATTGTTGCTGTCATGAGCCTTCATGGCTACAATATGCAGGACGCTGTAATCATGAATAGGTCAAGCGTACAACGTGCTCTAGGCCGTTCTACATTCAACAGAACTTACAATGCTGAACGCCGAAGATTCCCTGGTGGACAAGTTGAAGAAATCGAAATTCCGGGAACTGGACTTGAAGAAGTAAAGGGTCTGAAGCCTGTAGGTGCATACGATCACCTAGAAGGCGATGGTCTACCACATCCAGAAAAGTATCTAGAAGGTGGAGATGTATTGGTCGGAAAGACAAGCCCTCCAAGATTCTTGGAAGAGACTGGAGCCGGGGCATTCTTGCAAGCCCAAGAGCGACGTGAATCATCCATGCCTATTCGCCACGGAGAAAAGGGATGGGTTGACAACGTCTATGTTACAGAATCTCTTGACTCAGGACGTCTTGTAAGATGTATGGTTCGCTCACACAAGGTACCTGAAGTAGGTGACAAATTCGCCTCACGTCACGGACAGAAGGGTGTCATTGGCCGTCTAGTCGATGCTGAAGACATGCCTTTCACTCGTGATGGTGTTATTCCTGACCTAATCATTAACCCACACGCAATTCCGTCTAGAATGACAGTTGCTCACGTTTTGGAAATGATTGGTGGTAAGGTTGGTTCTCTCGAAGGTCGCAGAATAGATGGCACTGCGTTCCGTGGTGAGAAAGAAGGCAGCCTTCGTGACAGCCTAGTTCGAAACGGATACGCGCACACTGGCAGGGAAGTCATGGTTAACGGAGAAACCGGAGAAACCTATCCCGCAGAGATTTTCGTTGGTTGTATCTACTACCAGAAGCTTCACCACATGGTGTCTGGAAAGATTCACGCAAGAAGCCGTGGTCGTGTACAGATTCTAACCCGTCAGCCGACAGAAGGTCGTGCTAGACAAGGTGGTCTGAGATTCGGAGAAATGGAGCGTGATTGTCTAATCGCACACGGTGCATCGATGGTTATCAAAGACCGTCTACTAGACGAATCTGATGGAATCGACCTATTCGTTTGTGCCCAATCTGGACACATTGCATGGTACGATCCAAAACGAAGAACATACGTGTCGCCGATACACGGCGACGGAGCGGAGGTGTACAAGGTACAAACCTCATACGCATTCAAGTTGCTACTTGACGAGATGAAGAGTCTCGGAGTGGCAATGCGCCTAGAACTGGAGGACCGCAGATGAGCCGAAATAGCACAACAATGATTCCAAAGAGAATCGCAAGCATCCGCTTTAGCTTAATGGACCCAACAGAAATCCGCAAGATGTCTTCTGTTGAAGTCAAGACCGCAGACACTTACAAGGACGACGGTCACGCCTACCGGCAAGGATTGATGGACCCTCACATGGGTGTTATCGAACCGGGTCTTCTTTGTCCAACTGACAATTGTAAGTATGACGAAAGCCCAGGTCACTTTGGACACATCCAACTTGAATTACCGGTTATACACATTGGTTTCGTCAATCTAATCAAGACAGCACTGAAGGCTACATGTAACTCATGCAGTAAGATTCTGCTGCACAGTGCAGGTGGTACAGCACCTGGTATGACCAGTGAAGATGAGCCATCTGAACAGGATTACTACCGCAAGAGAGTATACGATATTATTCTAAAGCACGGTGTAGGTTCTACCGAATTCTCTAAGATTATCAAAGAGATTGAGAAGAAGACCTCAGAAGCAAGAAGAACAATCTGTATGCACTGCAATGCGCAGCAAGGAAAGATTGTCCTCGACAAGCCAACCACATTCAAGGAACATATTCTAGCTCAAGGTGGCGCCAAAGCAACTGAGAGAAAGCTAAATGCTCGCGACATTCGTGAGTGGCTGCAAGGAATTCCTCAAGAACATCTAATCTTCTTGGGAATGCACAAGGAAAACAGACCTGAATGGATCGTTCTAAAGGTTCTTCCAGTTCCTCCTATTACAGTAAGGCCTTCGATTACTTTGGATTCAGGTGACCGCTCGGAAGACGACTTGACTCACAAGCTAGTCGACGTTTTAAGAATCAACCAAAGACTACGTGAGAACCGTGATGCCGGTGCACCACAGTTGATTGTTGAAGACTTATGGGAACTGCTTCAGTATCACGTTACAACATACTTTGACAATCAAACAAGCGGTATTCCACCAGCAAGACATCGCTCAGGAAGAACGCTGAAGACTCTGACCCAGCGTTTGAAAGGTAAGGAAGGACGCTTCCGTTCAAACCTGTCGGGTAAGCGTGTCAACTTCTGTGCTAGGTCAGTTATTTCACCAGACCCTTACCTTGGAGTCAATGAGGTTGGTGTACCAACTAAGATTGCAAAGGAACTAACCGTACCGATTAGGGTAACAACTCGCAATCGTGAACAAATGCGACAAATGATCCTACGTGGGCCAGACGTTCACCCAGGTGTGAACTATGTAATTCGCGGCGACAGACGCCGTGTTCGAATCAATGAAAGAAGCAGGCTAATCAATGCTGGCTTCAGATGTCACAACCCTGAATGTATGGAAGAGACAACACAAAGATTCGACTTACACTCTGTAATGCCGGCGCCAAACTTCCTTCCTGGTCTTGTGGTCAAGAAGTTCGTTTCCCGCGAAGAGGCTGTAGCCGGAGGCGATGAGATGGTTTCCTACGCAATCGATGAGGCGGCAACTATTGCAAACCTGAGAGGTGAAGACATCAATGGTAACCCGCTTGCAGAAGATGACCCAAGGGCAGTTCTGCATCACCGCTGGAAGTATGAATTAGCTAACCCTGATTCTGGATTCCCTGAACACCTACAGGTAACTTGCCCTCACTGTGGCAGCCCTGATAATGAGTGGGGAGAGAGAACTCGTGTTGAAGACCGTTTGTCAACAGTTGATATGAACGGTAATCCAAAGCCCGGATTGCAAGTTGAGCGTCACCTAATCGATGGAGACGTTGTGATTTTCAACAGACAACCATCTCTGCACAGAATGTCGATGATGGTTCACGAGGTAAGAGTGATGGAAGGTCACACTTTCAGATTTAACTTAGCAGTATGTACTCCGTACAACGCTGATTTCGATGGTGACGAGATGAACCTTCACGTTATCCAAGGTGAAGAAGCTCGTGCAGAAGCAAAGATTCTGATGCGTGTCCAAGAGCACATCCTAACTCCAAGATATGGTGGAGCAGTTATTGGAGGTATTCACGACCACATTTCTGGAGCCTATCTATTATCTAGACCTGATACTAAAATCTCTAAGCGCCACGGTCTTGAGATGTTAGGTAATATCGGATATACAGGAGACCTTCCAAAGGTCCACAAAGGACCTGATGGTGAATACTTCAACGGAGAAGATTTGGTATCAGTAATTATTCCAGAGAATATCCACCTGAGATTCAGAAGTCGTTCTAACGATGATGTAGTCGTCAAGAAGGGTAAGGTCTCAGGAACTCTAGACAAGCGTGCAATCGGTGCTGAAGATGGAAGACTTCTAGACGCAATCGTCCAGACAAACGGTCCATCTGACGGTGCTAGGTTCTTGGATGAGTTCACACGCTTGTCCATTGGAGCATGTACTTCTCTAGGATTCACTACTGGAATTGATGATGAAGATCTTTCAGCAGAAGCACTGAGCGAAATCGAGCGTCACAATGCAGAAGCACGTGCTGAAGTTCGTGCCGAACTAGATAAGTTCGGAAAGGACGGACGTGGATACGAAACCCGCCCAGGTCGAACACCAAAGGAAACACTAGAAGAGAATATCATGGTCATTCTGGACCAAGGTAAGCAAGCTGCTGGTGACGTTGCTAAGGAAGAACTGAACCACCCAGGTAATTCTAACGCTGCTGTGGGAATGGCAATTTCTGGAGCAAGAGGTTCAATGGATAACCTAACCATGATGGCAGGTAGTATTGGACAAGCAAAGGTTCGTGGTGCACGTCTAGAGCGTGGATACCATCAGCGCGTTCTACCTCACTTCAAGCGTGGTGGACTTGGTGCGACCGAGAAAGGATTCATTTCCTCCTCGTTCAAGCGTGGATTAGAACCAACTGAGTTCTTTATGCTGTCAGTATCAGGAAGAGAATCTCTTGTTGATACAGCGGTCCGTACAAGCAAGTCCGGATACATGCAGAGAAGATTGATTAACGCTATGGATGATTTGAAGGTCTTTGATGATGAAAACTTGTCAGTAAGAAACACTGCTGACAGAATCATTCAATTCTCCTATGGTGAAGACGGAATCGACCCAAGCCGTGGTGTACACGGCAAGCCTTTCAATATCGATGTAATTGTTGATGAAGCATTGGGTACAGATGGTCCAACCAAGATAAAGGATGAAGAATACATTGACAAGGGCGACAAAGAATTCGACCTTGGATACGACGAGGGTGACTCCGAAGCAGCGGCTGGAGGTGATTTGTGATGGTAGTAAAGAGCGCAACCAAGAAGAAACTCATGGACATGCTGGTCCCAGAAGAGTTCGCACACAAGTTAGCGGATGACAGAAAGTGGGATGACGTCAAGATTCTTACCGCGCAAGAAATCGCTCAGTTCTGTGAAACAGACTCAGATACTGCGGCTAGAATTCACGGTATTATTTCTGGTGCAGCATCCCCTAGCCGTGATGCAACAAGCGATAATTCAGCAACAACCAGCGTTCGTCTACGCCGAGGTACACGCCGCAGAAGAACGGCCAAGACAGTACAAGAATTAGAGGTGTACAATCCGGAGATGAATGCGGCGGGAATCCCTGCAATCTATGACGATGAATTAGCAGAAGATCCTGTATTCAAGTCAATCAAATCAGCAGCAGATAGTGCAGGAGCAAAATTCTCACAACAAACGATTCATGATTTGACTGAAGCTGTACACAACAGAGATATGGCAAAGTTGACTAAGAAACAAGCCGAATCACTAGTTGCAGAAGCGGCCAAAGCTCAAGACATGGCACTTATCGACCCATACGAAGCAGCAGGAATTATCACTGCACAATCTATTGGTGAGCCAGGAACCCAGATGACAATGCGTACCTTCCACTATGCTGGTGTAGCAACGGTTAACGTTACTCAAGGTCTTCCTAGAATTATTGAGATTGTAGATGCAAGAAAGGTTCCAAACACACCAACCATGACTATACGTCTGAAGGGAGAAAACAACCAATCTGCAGATGCTGCTAAGAAGTTAGCAGCAGCTATTGAAATTACAACTACTGTAAACATTGCAGATATTGATACCGACGTAGCACAACGAAGACTTGTTTTGAAGTTGAAGAAGGGTAATCTAAAGCAAAAAGGAATGACTCCTGCTGAAGTAAAAGACAAATTGGAGCGCGCCCTGAGGCTATACGTAGAGGCAGACAAGGAAAAGAACCCTTCAACCTTGACATTAATTCCTGGAATTCAAACCGAAGAAGACATGAAGACTCTCGCTGAGAATCCTCCTTCATACACGGAATTACTACAATTGGAAGATAAGATTCGTGACATGAGACTAAAGGGTGTTCCAAACATTGAGCGTGCAAACGTTCAGTTGGATGACAAAACTGGAGAATACTATCTTTCAACAATAGGAAGCAACCTTGCAAGAATCTCAGATATGGAAGGAATCGACAGATCCCGTACATACACTAACAACATTATAGAAATTTACGAATACCTTGGAATTGAAGCATCAAGGCAGGCTATTGTAAATGAACTACAAGCGACTCTAGATGGAGCACGTTTGGAAGTCGACGTCAGGCACCTGCTGATGGTAGCAGATGTAATGACCAGCGAAGGAGAAGTACGTGCTATTGGACGACACGGTGTATCCGGTACAAAGCACTCAATCCTTGCACGTGCTGCTTTCGAAGTTACTGTAAACCACCTATTGAAGGCTGGAATTATCGGTGAGAGAGACAACCTAACCGGTGTCGCTGAGAACATTATCGTTGGTCAGCCAATCAGCCTAGGAACTGGTTCTGTGGAATTGTATTACATCCCAGAGTGAAATTCAACATTGAGAAGCAAAATTGTGGAGGAATGAATAATGGATATAAGTAGACAATTGAAGATTGCAAGTACGACTGGTAAACTATTGTTTGGACAACGCCAAGCAGTAGATGCCTGCTCTAGAGGAGAAGCAAAATGCGTTATTTTGGCAGCTAACTGTCCGCAGCAGTACATTGACGAACTCGCTGCAAAGCACCCAGAAGTAACAATGCACCGAACTCTGTTGGTCAACAGAGACCTTGGCGTGGCATCTGGAAAGCCTTTCAGCATCTCGACCATTACGGTAATAGACGCTGGAGAATCAGACTTGTTGACACTTAGTGGTAACCTAGAGTGAAACTAAAGACGGCGTAGGCATTAGAAGTCCCATGGGCCTTGATTTGGTTGCTGTATTGAGGAGGCTAGGCGTCAGCATTGACGATCATTCACCTCCCATCTCAGCACCTGGTGTGATAACTTGGTTAGGCCGAATCTTTGATGTTACTCCTGACCAGTATAAACTAGGAATGATTGAAGGCATGGAAATATGGAGCACAGGATATGGTTTTGCTCCTCTTGACCTAGTCGGTGTTGAAACTTGGCTTTTTGATGCCCCACGAGGAGATCACTTGATAATCGCAGAAAGAAAAGTCAATTTTGATGTTGCAGATGCTCCAAAAAGAGATGGAAGGACTCTCAAGATATGGGCGTTGGATGACTTTGCGGCATTTATCGGACACGCTGTTATCGATGGTAGATTGCAAATTCTTGATGAGGAGGAGGAAGTGGCCGAAAAATCGGAGTCTGGATTATTTGAAGGCGAAGGGCCATTTGTTCTGAAGCCAAAAAATGACTTTTCAGTTTTGGAATCAAAAGGTCTAGAGATTTCTTTATCTAAACCCGTCCTAGTACCTGCTAAACTGCATGAAGTTCGAGGTCTGATCAAAGGTCCAGGTGAGGAAGAAATTCACGTATGGGTTTTGAATTGTGGAGGTCTTCATCTCGTTGAAGAGTTTGAATTACTCGAGAGACCTCCAATGATAAATCATGAATTTTTACCAATTGATAGAGATCCGGATTTTTCTGATTTATTGTCTCAAAGGAGGCCTCATAAAGACGGAATGGGAGATTTACTATATTGGTGGAAGTTTGAATCGGATACATCAAAAATTAATTCCTATGATGTTCTAATACCCGCTCACAAAGGCATAGATGCTGCTGGAGGGTATTGGATTTTTGATGGTGTAACTTGCACTTTACATCTAAACCAATAAACAAAGGATTCATGACCTTTGTTTGAGACCACGTGTTATGGGCAATCGCAGTGTCTTATCTGTAGTGATAGTCGCAATTTTTGTTACGAGCATATTCTCTGTTCCAAAATATACGGAAATGGAAGACAAGACTCCAATTATGTTTGCAGATTCTGAACCAGAACTATTGGTTTCTACAGGTTCATCATCAGGTCACGTAAATGGTTCAAAGATTGAATGGACTCCTCAAGGAATTGTTGTAGCTGGCGATACTCGAAATGATTTGAATATTGGAGGAACCCAATTACAAGCCACCTCGATATACAATCAAGTGGTAGATGCAGATTCCTATGTTGCTATGATCGATGAGCAAGGAAATTGGCAGTGGGCGATAATGCCAAGTGCTACACAAGGATTGACATTCATCCAAGCAATGACTACATCTGTTAGCGGAGAAATTTACATTGGAGGAATAATTCTAGGCCAGGTAGTATTCGGTTCCACATCGAATTCACCAATGATTACATCTCCCAATCTAGATGGTTTTATCGCTAAAATCGACCCTTCTGGACAGTGGATGTGGGCTACATCATTTGATACAGCAACCAATAATGATACAAACTCCAGTTCAGTTACTGGGCTTGATATTGATCCAACTACAGGTGACCTGATAGTTTCCGGGACTCACAAAGGTCCAACCGATTTTGGCGGCACCGTAAAATCAAGTGGAGATAGGGAATTTTTCGTTGTTGAGTTGGACCCATTGTCCGGTTCAGTAAATTGGGTTTCGACTGCAGGAGGAATCGGAGATGACAACTCCGGAGGTGTGGTTGTTGACAGTAGCGGAAATATTTGGCAAACCGGTACTACATCTGGAACTTTTTCAGGTAATGGCAAAACCCATCAAGCACTAAGTCAAGCAGATACTGTTTTGGTAAAATGGAATTCACAAGGCGTTGTTCAAAGCGTAGCAGGTTTTGCAAGTGCTTCAGGCGAAATCAACCTCCCAGAGGATATTACAATCACATCAAATGATGAAATTATCATTGGAGGAGTTTTCTTAGGTTCGATGGATGCTGGAAATCAAAACACTCTGACCGACAAGGGAAATGGTGATGCGTACGTCGTTAAGGTCTCCAATAATGGACAAACTGACTGGGCGGTTAGCGCTGGTAGTAGCAGTTCCACTGAAAGAGCATATGCGGTAGCAGCAAAATCAAATGGAGATATCATGGTAGGAGGCTTAATTGTAGGCTCGGCTGATTTCGGTATTCATTACATCACATCAAACGGTGGTCTTGACCTTTACATGGCCCAACTAGATGGAAACGGCGATTGGGATTGGGTAGAGAATCTTGGTAGTTCAAGCGATGACTTGTTTGCAGACATCACATTGAATTCCACTGATATTCCAACAGCATTCGGTTCTTTCCAAGCTACAATAAACAAGGGGACTCAATCCGTAACAAGTAGTGCTGGACTTGACCTAGTAATTTGGTCACTAGACCCAATAAATAACGCTGATTCAGATAATGACGGTGTAAACGACTTGACAGATAATTGTCCTAATGTCAACAATCCACTACAGATTGATTCAGATATGGATGGAGCAGGCGACGAATGTGACAATGATGATGACAACGATGGCATAACAGATAATTCCGGAGACGATTGTCCACGTGGTGGCGCTTGGAACTGGACTAGCGATTCGACAACTGACTTCGATAATGATGGTTGTAAAGATTCAAGCGAAGACACAGATGATGACAATGATGGTGTTGAAGATGAGGATGATGGGTGTTTGAGTTCCTATGTACCTCCACGAAACTGGTGGGTCTCCGATTCCTCAAATGATATCGATGGCGATGGTTGCAGAGATGCTGACGAAGATTCAGACGATGATGGTGATGGATTTGACGATGCAGTCGATGATTGTAACAAAATTTCGGGAACCTCCAATCTTGGTTCTTACACAGGATGTGTTGATACTGATGATGATGGTTATGCGGATTTAGAAGATTCATGTCCTCAAGATGCGGGTAATTCCTCACTTGGTGGTCTTATTGCTTGTCCTGATGGCGACGGAGATGGATGGGCAGATAGCATCGATGATTTGCCTAATGACTCAACCCAATGGAGTGATGAGGATGGTGATGGATATGGTGACAATCCAAATGGAAACACACCCGATGACTGTGTATCAGTTTCCGGAACCTCCGTGTTGGATAGGTATGGATGCCCTGATATCGATATGGATGGATATTCGTCAGCGGATGATATGTGGACAATAGAAGATGGTGCAGATGCTTTCCCGACAGATGACACACAATGGTCTGATTGGGACGAGGATGGCTTTGGAGACAATTTCGGAAATCTTTCTTGGACAGATAGAAGTGAAAATTGGCCTGGAGAATATTACCAATATGCAAGAAATCAAGATGCTTGTCCAACACTACCCGGTGATTCTTGGCAAGAAGATATACTTGGATGCCCGGATGGAGATGGAGATGGTTGGGCTGATTTCATGGATGCTTTCCCTGCAGATGAAAATGAGTATCTCGATTCTGATAGAGACGGTGTCGCAGATGGTTATGATGACTGTCCAGAAGTAAATGGTAATTCAACAGTTGATGTATTGGGTTGTCCTGACTTTGATGGAGATGGATGGGGAGACCCAGAGGTGGGCTCTGATTGGAAACCAATAGATCCAACCCAGTGGGCGGACTCAGATTCAGATGGTTATGGTGATAATCCAGCTGGAACAAGTCCAGACCACTGCCCTGAAGAAAATGGATATTCGTTCAAAGGTGGTATTCTAGGATGTATTGATACTGATAATGATGGTTGGGCAGATATCATCGATGCATTCCCTGAAGAATCAAGTCAATGGAATGACACAGATATGGATGGTTTTGGTGACAACCCTAACGGAAAGAACGCCGATGAATGCCCAGATGTGGTAGGTGTTGCAAAAGAAAATGGTTGTGAAGCAGTAATCGAAGAAACCGGCGGTAGCATCCTAAAGTACGGTGGAATCTCTGTGGGTGTAATTCTCGTTTTGATATTGGCAGGATTATTGATATCCCGTTCTAGAGGAAAGGGTGAAAACAAAGATTGGGACGAAGGTATCAACTTGGCGGATATTCACGGTCAGCCAGCAATGCCTAACATGAATGCACAACCTGCAATGCCGGACTTGTATGCTCAGCCAGCAATGCCAAACATGAATGCACAGCCAGCGTATTCACAATATCAACAACCTAGTGTACAACCAGTCGTACAAGCAGCATCACCCAATCCTGCAATGCTACCGGGTAATCAAGCGGTTACTCCACAGCCAGCTGCAACTCCTGTTGGACCAACAATGTATGAAGTTGGTTCGATTCGAAGTGATGGAAATGAATGGTTAGAATATCCACCTGCTAGTGGAGCATGGTATACTCGTGACCAGACCACAAAGCAGTGGATTCGCAGAATTTGAGGTTGATTCAGTTGGTTGAGGTCACTCTCTTGGGGTCTGCTCAAGATGGTGGTGTACCACAAGTGGGTTGTGATTGCTGTGTTGAATTGGAGCAAAGATATCCTGTATCAATTGGTTTAATCGATGCAGAAGGCGGAAAGCATCTTTTCGAGGCAACCAGACACTTAGGAGACCAGTTGAGAATCTGGGGTTGTAGTGAAGTAGATTCTGTTTTTCTTACTCATGCCCACATTGGACACGTAGATGGTCTGGGATTGTTTGGAAAAGAAACAATGGCAGCCAAAGGAGTAAATTTGTACTGTTCAAAGATGATGCTGGATTTAATCGAGAGAACTCCCCACTGGTCAACTTTGCTTTCAGATGGAGTTTTCATTCCAAGAGTTGCAAGTGTGTACCAACTACCAGGAGTAATCGTTGAAGCGATTGAAGTTCCACATAGAGATGAATTATCAGACATGCATGCTTACCTGATCAAGGCAGAAAAATCTCTGTTATTTTTACCGGACCATGATACATGGCAGGAGACTTTGCGAGGACACGATTTACGTGCATGGCTAAATCATTTGGAAGTCGATATTGCTCTTATTGATGGGACATTCTACAGTGCAGATGAACTCAAACATCGCGACCAAAGCAAGGTTCCACATCCTCCCGTTGAACAAACGCTCCAGATGTTAGGTGAGCGTAGAGAAGGGGATGGTGAAGTAGTATTCATCCACTTAAACCACACAAACCCGCTGTGTAGAGATGACACGCCAGTAACCGAATTAGGTTGGAAGGTTGGCAAAGAAGGAATGTCATTCAGCCTCGATTAAATTGTAATCAATAACTCTAGTGTAGGTTACAGAAATAGTGATTTCTTCGCCTTCATCACCATTCAAGAAACTGCCAGTGTTCGCATCTACGCTTACGGTAAACGAGATCTGCCCATCATTCTTCTCAACTGTTAATGCATTTATTGCATTGGTTTGATTTTCATAGGAATCTGTTTGTGAGAAACTACTCCAAGTGCTGAATCCTCCAAGGCTGTTACTACCACAGTCTTGTCCTGAGAAATTCACAAGATTAGATTCAGTAAATTCAACTGGTACATTTGACGCGTCATAAAGTGAATCTACACTATCACATTCCTGGGTGGTGGGGACTCCACCTTCGTTAGATTCTGTATAATTGAGCACGAAAATAGCTTGAATGACATCAGAAGGAATTTCGAAAGTGAAAGTATCAGAAGATTGATCATCGATTTCTATTGTTGTCTCATCGTATGAATAATCAAATTCAACTGAAAGGTTCCACA
>WTIA01000084.1 GCA_011522915.1 Methanobacteriota archaeon | reverse complement strand
AAAGGCATGGTTGACATGTTAGTCTGGGTAATTGGTGGAAAAGGGATTCCAGACCCAATGGCAGGGTTTGAGGATGTTAGCGAGAGCCCATCTCTTCACGGATTCTCTTCTTAGTAGCAGTCCATGAGCAAATTGGACATTTAGTCAGATCGTGGTTTCTTGCAGGGCAGTACTCTCTTCCAAAGAATATGATTTGCAGGTGCAGCTTATTCCACGAATCTTTAGGAAATATCGCCTTTAGGTCCTTCTCAGTCTGCACGACATTTTTCCCATTAGATAGGCCCCACCTCGCAGCAAGTCTGTGAATATGGGTGTCGATTGGAAATGCAGGAACGCCGAATGCCTGGGCCATGACGACGCCCGCAGTCTTATGGCCAACCCCTGGCAATCCTTCCAATCCCTCGAAAGTATTGGGAATTTCACCATCGTATGATTCTACCAAGATGTTTGCCAATTTAGAGATGTTTTTTGCCTTGGTAGGTGCAAGACCTACTTCTCTAATGATTCCTTGAATAGTTTCGGGACTCAACTTGGCCATTGCTTTGGCGTCAGGCCCTTGTCTGAATAATTCAGGAGTTACCTCATTCACTTTCTTGTCAGTTGTTTGAGCGCTCATTAGAACTGCGATCAACAACTGAAATGGACTTTCGTGGTCTAATGGTACAGGAGTTTCAGGATAGAACTCTTCTAGCATTTGTAAAATCCTAGGTGCTTTCTCTGAGCGCTTCAAGGTATCAGCCTCTGTAATCTACTCCGTATTCAGCACCATTAATCCATGCCCACATGAATCCAATAAACACGAACCCAAATGGGACCACATTGCAAAAGAAAACAACTGAAGGTGAGTAATTATTCTCACTTGACCCAGTTGCTAACCAGCCAAGATAACCAATAATAGTGCCCGGGAAAATCGACAATAATCCAATAATAATAGCCCTAATAAACCTCATTTTTTCACCCCAATAGTCTCTCTGTCATTTCTTTAGCACTGAGTGAATTCAAAATGTCTGCTTCCTCAAGCCATCCTTTTCTAGCGACCATTACACCGTAGTCTATGTCCCCAAGACCCTGAATTGAATGCGCATCAGGATTGATTACCACCGGTACTCCGAGTTCTTTTGCTCTCTTACATAATCTCCAGTCTAAGTCCAGACGATAAGGAGAAGCATTGAGTTCCACGGCTTTCAATTGCCCATCATTATTTGCATCTGACATGTACTCAAGCACGGAGTGCAAGTCTACTTCGTACCCTTCTCTTCCCTGTAGTATTCTTCCCGTTGGGTGTCCCAGAACAGTTGTAGATGGATGGTCAAGACATTTCAGCAGGTCTTCTGTATTTTGAGATTCATCTCTTCCTCGCCAGCGGCTCATAGCATGCACGCTGGCAACCACGTAGTCGATTTGTGATAAGACGTCATCAGGGTGGTCTAATTTACCATCTTCCAAAATATCAGATTCGACACCGCTGAATAATTTGAAATCCACACCCTCGGACTCCCAGTTTGCGTTGTATTCTTGCATTGTCTGGTGTTGGGATAGTAAATCATCTGCGCTTGCTCCATTGGCAATTTGCAAGGTTGGAGAATGGTCTGCAATTCCTAACCAATTCCAACCCATTCGCTTTGCAGCATCTGCCATCTGTTCCAGGCTTGCTTCCCCGTCAGATAGCGTTGTGTGATTGTGTAGTGCTCCTTTGATGTTTGATAATGTGATTAACTCAGGTAGTTGGTTTGCTGCAGATGCTTCCATTTCACCGAGGTCTTCTCGTAATTCAGGAGTGACATATTGTAGGCCCAGGTGGGCGTATATTTCGGATTCATTTTGAGCAGGAAGCGAGGTCGCTGCTGCCTCGATTCCAGTTAGTTCGGTCTCAGGCATCAATCCAAATTCGTTGAGTTTCAAACCCTTATCTTGAGCGACCTGCCTCATTCGAATATTGTGTTCTTTTGACCCGGTAAAGTAAGCAAGAGTGAATGCAAATACGTGAGATGGAACCAATCTGACTTGGGCATCAATTGTGCCACCAGATTCTAATTGTTCGTATGATTCACCGCCTATTGCATCTAGTACGTTTGCATCTAGATGTCCCAAACTAAATCCATCTTCGAAAATCGATGTATCAAGGATTACTGAAACCTTAGAATCGCCAGCACCTTTGACATCCGCAATTCCTTTGAGAGACAGAATTTCATTTGTTACGGCCTCAACATCTTCTGGTTTTACCGCTGCAACAATATCAAGGTCACCAATGGTCTCTCTGCGTCTGCGTGCTGAGCCCGCTAATTCTGCTCTCTCAACTCCCGGTAAATCCTTTATCATCGAGAGGAAGGTCTGTCCGTACCTTAGGCCGATATCGAGGCGGCGTCTTGCAGAGAATCTTGCAAGCAAGTCGATGCCATCGAGGATTTTTTGCTGACTCTTAGCGCCAAATCCTTTCATTGGCGCAACTTCATTCTTCACACATGCCTCTTGTAAGTCTGCAACTGAAAGCACCCCGAGTTCATCATGAAGGACTTTGATTTTCTTCGGACCGACGCCTGGGATTCCAAGCATTTCAATCAATCCTTGAGGGGTATTTGTGTGTAAATCAGTCCAATCTTCAGGCCATTTTCCTTCTCCTACAGCCTGAGATATTGCAGTACCAAGTCCCTTTCCGATTCCTTTGAGATTGAAAATTTCGCCACTAGCAACAAGCTCGCCTAAATCCTGAGATAATGAACCGATTAGCCTTGATGCATTTTGATAGGAGCGAGTTCTAAACATGTTGGCGCCAGATAATTCGAGCAGTACTGCCATCTGGTGAAGTGCTGTGCTAACTTGGTTGCGACTGAAGTAAGGTGGGCCGTTTTTCCGCGGCTTTGCCAACGACCAAGATCCTCCTGCCATGTGACTTCGAATGCGTGCGGGTTGAAGAACCCCTGCCTAGTGGCATAGACATGGTCGAGACTGAATTAATCGAGACGCTTGCACAATCGATGTGCTTTCTGTCTCTAACCGCATTCATTTTCATCGCCACATTTTCTAGAAACGAGAAAATGGAATTAGTCGCTCAAAATTTCATAATGTTCTCTTTGCTTCTCACCGCAGTAATCCTTTGGTGGCTTTCATCTGCTGGTGGAGAATTGTGGGGTTCAAACTACCTGCCTAAGCCGCTAGCAGTTCTATGTGTCGTGGTAGCAGTTGCTGCTAGAATGAATATCAAAGGGCAAAATGTCTCTTTTGGGGCAAACCCACACAGCATTGGAAGAAAAGAAGAGGAATAATCAGATTATTTCCCCTTCAGTCTGGGATTCATCTGCCATCTTTTGGTCAATGAAAGTACGCATGTATTCAGGCAATTCACCATTAACGAATATAACATCGTTGACTTCATCTAATTTCTTCAATGAATAATAAATCTGCATGGCAGTCATCGGTGTAGATGAGCATCCAACACAGCCACCATCAAGAGAAAGCATCACGTTTCCATCAGCGGTATCTAGGACTGTAACCACTCCATCATGTGCATCGAGGACTTCTTGAATAGGTCCGATTTTCTGTAGGACCTCCTCTGCAGTGATTGCCATCAGAGTGATGGTGTAGCCACTCATCTATCAACCATCGCATTCAAATGTTTTACACTTATGGCCCTGACATGGGACTATTCAAGAAGACAGAGACCTTTGAGTTCACCGTAACTGGCATGGATTGTGGTGGCTGTGAAAGAAAGATTACAACCGCAATTACCAAAATCGCTGGAGTTAGGCAAGTCCAAGCATCTGCAGCATCAGGTTCGGTAACCGTGAAAGCTAAGGGTGTCAATTCCTCTCAAATCAAAGATGGAATTGTGGGTGCCGGCTTCGGTGTTGAATAAAGCAAAAACGCCTTACTCCGTATTTTTTCATAGGGATGTCCTTATGAAGGGGAGGTAGGTCGCCGGCCAGCAGGTGTATTTTATGGACATCGAAATTATGGCAGCCGGAGCAGCAATAGTAGGACTAATTGTTGCATTTGTGTTATACAAGAAAAACGACAGTATTGAAATTGAAGACAAGAAAGTGGCAGAGATCACCCAAGAAATACAGGATGGCGCAATGGCATTCCTATGGGCTGAGTACAAGATTCTCTCAATCTTCGTCGTAGTTGTTGCAGGATTACTTTACGTTGATACCGGCGACTATTACACTCCAGTTGCTTTCCTAGCAGGTGCTGTTGCAAGCGTACTTGCCGGATTCTCTGGAATGAGAGCAGCAACCTCTGCTAACGGAAGAACAGCGATGGCTGCAAAGAGTGGCGGTCAGCCAGCAGCCCTAGCGGTTTCTTACAACGGTGGAGCAGTTATGGGATTATCAGTCGGTGGACTGGGTCTGCTCGGTATCTCACTAGTTGCATACTGGCTAAGTTCAGGTGACACTTCTCACATAGAATCCGCAGCAGGATTCGGTATGGGTGCATCTTCAATTGCACTATTTGCAAGAGTCGGTGGCGGTATTTACACTAAGGCCGCAGACGTAGGTGCTGACCTCGTTGGAAAGGTCGAAGCAGGTATACCTGAGGACGATCCAAGAAACCCTGGTGTAATCGCTGATAACGTTGGTGACAACGTTGGTGACGTAGCAGGAATGGGCGCAGATATCTTCGAGTCCTTCGTCGGTTCAATTATCGCTGCAATGATTATTGCAGATGGATTCACCAACCCTGAAGTTGTTAACGAAGACTACATCCTACTTCCAATCCTATTGGGTCTAGTTGGATATGTTGCTTCACTAGTCGGTGTATTCTCTATGACCTTCATGAAGGGAATGAAAGACCCTGCAGCAGCTCTAAGAAACACTACTTTCATCGCTGCAATACTATTCTGGGTAGGCGGCTATCTAGCAATCGATATGTTCGGCCTAGATGTCGAATCAGATGTAATGCAGGCTGTGATTCTAGGAAGCGTAGTCGGAATACTAATCGGTCTAGTTACAGAGTACTATACTGGTATCGAACCGGTAATGGGAATCAAGACCAAGGCAATACCTCACATCGGAGAAATGTCCAAGACCGGCCCAGCAACAAATGCAATCGCTGGTTTGTCGGTTGGAATGATGTCTACAATGATCCCAATTCTATTAATCGCAGCAGGTATCTTTGGCGCATTCAAGATTGGAGGCGAAGAATTCGGATTGTATAACATCGCAATCGCTGCAATGGGTATGCTAGGAACAGTTGGTGTAACAATGACTGTTGATGCATACGGGCCAGTTGCTGACAATGCAGGTGGAATTGCAGAAATGGGAGAACTTGGTTCTGATGTTCGTGAAATAACTGACGCTCTAGATTCAATCGGTAACACAACCGCAGCAGTCGGTAAGGGATTCGCAATCGGTTCCGCTGCTCTAACCTCTCTAGCACTGTTCGCTGCTTACAGCACTGCAGTGACCTATGATGAGTTCACACTAAGCCTTGGAGAGCCTGCTGTTGTAATGGGTCTTCTAATCGGTGGTGCACTTCCATTCGTAGTCGCAGCAATGACAATGACAAGCGTGGGTAAAGCCGCAGGAGAAATGGTAGTTGAAATCCGCAGACAATTCAAGGAAATCGACGGACTGTTGGAAGGTAGAGAAGGTGTCAAGCCAGACTCTGCAACATGCGTAGACATCTCAACCAAAGCTGCACTAAAGGAAATGGTAGCACCAGGTCTTGTCGCAGTATTTTCTCCAGTAATTGTTGGATATGCTCTAGGTGCATCCGCACTTGGTGGAATGCTAGCAGGTGCCCTGGTAACCGGTGTTCTTCTCGCTCTATTCATGGCTAACGCTGGAGGCGCATGGGACAATGCAAAGAAGGCAATTGAACAAGGTCATATCGACGGTGCAAAGAAGGGTGATGACGCACACGACGCTGCTGTTATCGGTGATACAATCGGTGACCCATTCAAGGACACAAGCGGTCCAGCACTGAACATTCTGATCAAGTTGATGAGCATCGTTGCAGTTGTTATTGCAAGTGGCTTGGACAGCGGTTTCCTCTTCTGAACAAGAAAGGAGCATAATGAAAAATAAGTCAGCAGTAGGGCACCACATGCGAGCAATCCTTGCAGCCCTACTGCTGATGTTGCTCTCATTGAGTGGTTGTATTACAACCGGTTCTGGGGATGAAGAATTCTCAGTCAATGAAACTGAGAAGCCTGGTTGGCAAATTGGCGATTGGTGGTTATACACCTTTGAGACTGCTCAGTTTGGTGAGGATACTGCCAGACTGGTAGTAACCGATATTCAGGACGATGAAGGGCTTTACATGCTAGGTATCTCTTCTGAAAGAGAGGCTCAAAGACACGCTGTAATCAATCATAATCCGTTTTTGGGAAGAGTCACGATAAACGAATTATCCGTGTATGAAAACGGTGATGCACAGCCAGTATTCAATTTCCCTTGGTCTCAAGGCGATAGTTGGGAATTCACTTTACTAGGGGAATACTGGTCTGCAACCACTACCGGTTCATACAATGGTATGCCAGTAGTTACTGCATCTAGTGATAACGGCCATTCTTTGGAATACCACTTTGACGGAAGTCATGGTTTCTTGGATTTCTTTGAGTGGAAAAATCAAGATGGAGATTTACAATTTAGAATGTCCCTGACTAATACAGGAAGTGATTACTCTGGTGAGGTTTGGTTTATCCGTGCAACGGATTTGAAGGATAGACTATTCGAAGGCCCAATAGATGGAGAGGCAACAGACACCTTCATCGATAGTGGCCATCCCTCTGGAATAGATTTTGACTACTATGTCTTCTATATCGATGCATCACTACCTCAAGGGGGAACCGGCACTCTCTCGCTAAGGGACCACACAGGCAACAGTATTCTAACTCGTACCTACACCGCAGGAACTCAATCACAGGAACTTGCAACTATTCCTAGCCGAAGTGATGAATACACACTAGAGGTTACACTCACAGGCGGCCAAAGCACCATTCACTTCATGATAGCCGGTGGAATTGAAAACTATTGGGAGTTATGAGGGAGAGTTGTGCCTACACTGGTAATGATGCATGGCATGACCGGAACCTCTGAAATGATGAGGCCATTTGCAGAAAAAATACTACCAGATGGCTGGAACCTGATTACTCCTCAAGCAGAGTTTACCCATCCAAAACGAGGTTATACGTGGTGGAGATACGAGAAAGGGGACAATCCAGGTAGAAGAATTCTAACTGCTAGGGAGTTATCAGACGTTGATTCTTCTTTATTGAAGTTAAGGAAAATACTACCCGACGATCAATTAGTTTTGGGTGGATTTAGCCAAGGTGGAGCTATGGCTCAAGAATTACTACAATTCGATATCGATGTAATAGGTATTATCGCAATAGGAACTAGGTCGGTAAGACCAATGGAATTACGAGAAAGACTGTTGGAGATACGCTCTGGAAAGTTGCTGTGGATGCATGGTGAATCTGACCACAGAGTATCTCTGGAAGCCGGCCTAGAGATACCCTCAATTTTCGAAGAATCTAGATGGGATGTAACCAGAATTCAGCATCACAAAGGACACATGATTCCAATCGAATTTCACGATTCTGTCAAGGATTGGCTTCAAAACCTCGAGTAAAATTTCAATTGCGAATTTAATTTTTCAATTGGATATTTTTGCACAACAAACAACATTATTCGATAAGGGCAGATGAGATAAGCATGAACCAATTAGGATGTTCATGCCATCCGCTAAAGCACCGGTTCGAATTGACCTTGCTGGAGGTTGGTCCGATGCACCTCCATTTTGTGAACAGGTCGGAGGAGATGTAGTAAACATTGCAATCAACCATTATTCTCATGCCAATTTGGAGATTGATTCAGAAGGCAAACTCAGCGTTTCTTACACATGTGATGTTCCGGTAGGTAGTGGGCTAGGGACAACCGGTGCAATCAATGTGGCATTAATGGCTGCAATCAAGGGCCAAGACAATTGTGAAGAATTAGCATACCAGTTTGAGAAACTTCTAGGAAATCACGGAGGTCGCCAAGACCAATGGGCTGCAAGATATGGAGGAATTCAGCATCTCAAGTTTATTGGAAATGAGGTTGAAAGAGTTCATCTGGTTCCTCCGCCATCATTTAATCGCTGGATTGAGAAACACCTGATTTTGGCAGATACTGGTATTAGACACACGTCTGGAGATCTGCACAGCAACGTGTGGGCTCGTTATGAAGAAGTCCTTCCGCATTTGATGGAAATTAGACAAAGTGGAAGAGACATGGCGACAGCAGTCCAGAGAGATGACAGGTTCAACGTCTGCGCTGCTATGAATGCCTATACTGAGGCAGTTGGCAAATTAGACCCAAGTTTGAATGCTCCCTACCAAATTCTCAATGATATGCCAGATGTATTGGCGTGGAAAGGTATGGGTGCAGCAGCAGGCGGTTTCGTTGGTATTATTTCTCGCAAGCCAGAAGAGACAAAGGCCGAAATACCATGGAAGGTTCTTGATTGGGAAATCGATACAGATGGGTTAGTGCTTTCAGATGATTGAGACGCACAACTTGAAAAACACCATCAATGACACCAAACCATGAGTCGAGTAGTAAAAGATGCTCAAGCATCTGACGCTGATTTTATTGTTTATTCTACTACTTTCTGCCCTTATTGTGTCGCAGTCAAGCGCCTATTCGACTCCAAGGGTCTGACTTATGAGGAATTCAATTTTGACCACGAACCTGATGCTAGATACGAAGTTGTAGCAGAAACAGGGCACAGGACAGTACCAGTGGTAATCGATAATCGTGGAGAAAATCCGATGTTCATTGGCGGGTTTGATGAAACCCAGAGATATCTCCGTTAATCGGCATGAAGGTAGTATGCTACGTTGATGATTCCAGCAAAGCTGACCCATGCAATGTACGGCCAAACTAGAATTGAGCCGTTTTTATTTCCTTCATAAATCAAGAATGCATAGCCGATCGTGAAGACAGCCATAATCACACAAAGAATAGTTGATTGTAGATATTTTGCATCGTTGAAAACGCTAGGCCACATTAGATTAGCAACCATCTGGATTGCGAATAGTCCGATAGCGAGATTTCTGTAATTTATGTCACTTCGATTAGCCAACGTTGTGTAGAAACTGATTGCTAAGGTTGTGTATAGAACTGCCCAAACTGGACCAATAATCCAACCAGGTGGTTCGAAAAAGGGTTCGTATTCTGAATTAAACGTCATCGAATATCTCCCCTCCAAAGTTAGTCAAGTGCTCGTGCCGGGATTTGAACCCGGGTCGCCGGAATGAAAACCCGAAATGATGGACCACTACACCACACAAGCAGATATGTCCGGCCCAGCGTTTACTATTCATGAATGTTGGGGTCGACAGTCAATCCATTCCACCATCGAATACCGTACCACGAGACAGCAATTCCAACTATCAGAACAGCGCCGATTAATACTTCTCTATCCAAAAGCCACCATATCGCATCCAGTGCTTTTTGACCGTAAATCCCGATTAACAAGGCTTCAAGTCCGAATCTCAAACTTCTACCCAAAAGTCCTGCAATAATGAATGGTCTAAGTTTCATTTCTCCCATTCCAGCAGCCCACCCGAATACCTTGTACGGGATTGGCGAAAATGCTGCAATGAAAGTCCCTACAGTACCGTATCTTAGTGTCAAAGCCTCAATTTTATTGAGATGTTTTTCAGCTTTGAATCTATTAAACAGGGACCTGCCCCATTTTTTCCCAAGCCAGTATCCAATAAGACTACCCAATACGCTTGAAACCGATACTACAATCCAAAGCCAGAATATCAGAGCAGTGTCTCCTTCTGCAGCGACTAACATCGGTAAAAATAGCAGGTCTGGTGGAACCGGTTGGATGATCGCTTCTGTGAATGACATGGCAGCCAGACTAATCCAGCCGAACCCGTCAAACCAGTCGACAATCGTTTCTTTCCACGACATCTAACCCTTCCCGCACCTTTCATACCCATGAAACCTTTCTCAATCGAAGTCTTGATTGCTACAAAACTTGACCGATTGCTACATGCCGGTGCTTGATACTGCGGCTTTGCTTCACTGGCCTTCAGAGAGGTTGGAGGGTGGAATAGTTGCGCATAGTCAGTTGGAGGAGTTGAGAAAACTCTCTCCACAAAGAGCGATGTTAATCGAATCTATTGAACTTGAATGGATGACTGTGAGTACGGAAGATGCAGAGTTAGCAGCTGCTGAAACCGGCGACCTTCCCAGGCTTAGTCCCGTAGACTTGGATGTTCTAGCAATAGCCATCGCCACCGGTCAAGAATTATTCACGGACGATTATTCACTGCAAAACGTATGTAGGAGTTTGGAAATACCATTCCATGCCGTGTCCAACAGGAAAAGTACACAGCAATGGTCTTGGGAGTTGCGATGTATTGGTTGCAGAGCCACAAAAAAAGCGGATTCACAATCCGAACAAGAATGCGATGTATGCGGTTCTGTAATGAAAGTAAAGCGTGCAAGATGATTATTCTTCTTCTAGTAATCTGTCCACTTCCTCATCAGATCCGAACAATGAAGCAAAGATAGCAGAAACCCACTCAAACATGAATCACTCTTCAGATTTTTTGATTTCTTCTTCGACCTCTTCAGCGGTTTTACCCGATGGGTCTATGCCAGCAGCCTCTGCTTTTTGGGCGATGTCAACAGATTTTGTTTTTCCACCCGCCTCTAAGTCGGCTTCTGTATTTGCAGAAGATGGTTCACCTGTGACTTCTTGCAGTCCTTTTTGGAATTCGCCTTTTGATTGGCCAGCAGCTCTTGCGAGTTTTGGTAAACGTTCTGCTCCGAATAGCAAAAAGAAGATTGCTAGTAGAATCATTATTTCGAATGGTCCGAACCTCATTTAGTTCCCTCAATAACAGTCCAGACGCTTCCGCTTTGTCAATCAATCGGCTCCTAGCCGCCAGAAACTGGTGGAAGTAGTGCAATTTCATCGCCGTCATCAACCGGTTCATCATCACCCACTTTCACGCCATTGATGTTAACCATCAATCCTTGATTCAACCACGCTTCAAGGCCCAATTCTTCAAGGACAAACCGAACTGAGGAATTGGGTAAAAGGTCGACAATATGCTCTCTTCCTCCCAAATGTTCAGCAAGTGGTCCGAATGCGAGAACTTTGGCCTGCATGATGCTGCCATCAAGCGGTATCTTATCAACTCGTGGCGGCGTGTCTTTGTCAATGGCAGTCGCACTTTCATGTCAAGGCCTTTGGAAGATATACGAAATGGGGGATGAAAAAGTCCAGGCTGTTCGGGGGATTGACCTTGAAATTCAACAAGGTGAGATGGTCGCAATTATGGGTCCATCCGGGTGTGGTAAAACAACACTACTCAACATTTTATCAGGAATCGATGAACCCTCAGCCGGGCAGGTCACTGTCAGGAAAAGACCTCTTTTCGGAATCAGTGACGACGAAAGAACGGATATACGTGGAAAAGAAATGGGATTCATTTTCCAAAAATTTCACTTATTAGACGTGATGAATGCGGTTGAGAATGTGGAAATACCTCTACTTCTATTGGGTATGGAACCCGATGAAGCCCGCTTGAAAGCCAACGCCGCTCTAAAGAAAGTAGGATTGGGCGATAGGTCTGACCATCGCCCTGCTGAGTTATCTGGTGGTCAGCAACAAAGGGTCTCTATTGCGAGGGCAATAGTTCACGACCCTTCGGTTATTTTGTGTGATGAACCCACTGGTAATCTGGACTCTGAAACCAGTCAGCAAGTGATGGAATTGCTGATTGAGTTAAATCACTCTGGATCAACTCTGGTCATCGTTACCCACGATAGTGAGATTGCTAGACAATGCTCAAGAGTGATTCGTATTATCGATGGTAGAATTATGACTGAAGAGGAATAAGGATGTTAATCGAAACCATCGCAGTGTTTGTTCTGATTACACCAATCAGTGCACTACCTGCATGGACTCTTCGAAAAGATGTTACCAAAAAAATTCACATTGCCATCCTCTACTTTGGCCCCATAATCGATGCTTGGTTTGTGTGGTTTTTGCTTGATTGGCTAGGTATGGGCTTTGTTTCTACTTGGGGATGCACCATCTCCGCAGGAATTATTTCCAGTATATTGCTTCAGCCAATATTTTCACCACGACGCCTAGCCGTGTTCCGACTGTCATGGCAACAAGTTGTTCGCAGGCCAAGACAGGCTGCTCTAATGATGGCGGGGTTGTTGGTTGCGTCATCAATTATCACTTCCTCTTTAGTCGTTGGAGATAGCCTTGATGCAACCTTAAGCAAAGAGGTAGAAGCGATATACGGCGATACAGATTTGCTAATTTTCCAAAAGGATCGTCGAACAGGGTTTTCATTTGACATGGATAGCAATCTGACCTCCTCATTTGGTACAGAGTTAGTCAATTCTGGAATTTCAGACAAATGGTCACACGGATTGGAAACGACAGCAACCCTTTCTCGCTCTGATGGAAAAGCCCTGCCTTCTGCTGGATGGTATGCCTATGATGGTTGGAGTGGAGTCTCGGTCAACCAAGTTGCTGCCGATGATTTGGATTTGTCAAAAGGCGACGTCATACAGTTGTCTTGGTTTTCATATTCAGATGATGGTAAGTTATCGAGAGATTACAGTAACCTAACGATAACTTCGGTTATTTCGATGGAAGGTAAAGGTTCGATGGCAGGCTCACAATCACCTGCATTTTTCTCTTCTCTTGAATTAGCTCAGCAACTTCAATCTAAGCTTTGGAAAGTCAACATGCTTCGAATTTCACTCGCCGATGGCGTAGATGCGTCGGAGAGTATTGACGATGTTGAGAATAAGTTAGATTCGTTAATCGATGGAGAAGATTCTGGATTCGAGGTTACCACAGAGGGTAATTCGATATCAATATCAAATTCTAACGGATTAGGTCGCTTGGATGAAAACTTCATGAATTCTTGGTCAGAAAATAAAACCCAACTTATCGGCCAAGGTACAACTATGGAAGTACTACAAGTTCCGCTAATCCAAATCGAACAAGAAGGCAAAATAATGTCACTTCCCGATGATAGAATTGAGGAAATTCTGGTCGATGCTGATGGACTTTGGTATGTATCAGGAGGCGCTGTGTCATATCAAAAGCAGAGAGGTGGCTCCAGTCATCAATGGGAAGTCCCAAATGGAGGACTTGTAAATGATGTCACATTGCTGCGGGATTCTTTGTTGGTAGCACATAGCGATGGTCTAGTAGAGGTATTCACAGATAGTGATGAAGAAGAAATTCATCACATCGAAGGCCAAGAGGTACTTCTTGCAGCACAGTTTTCTCAAGAGTTACCTGACTTGCCATCGACTATCTTCTCAATGGATTATGCCAATGCTTCAGGTGAAGATTGGATTGCAGTAAGTCACTTGACAGGCAAAGAAGTTCACAGATACTCCAATGGCGATTGGGTTCAAACTAATCTTTCAGGTGATTGGTTACACTTTGATGGGGAAATTATGGTTGGTTCAGCAAATACTGGTTGGACGACAAGTGATGGAATAGAATCTCCTGATTACAAGGCTGTTAGAGGTGGAATGCTTGTTGACAACGGGAGTCTCTACAGATTCGATGGATCGTTGGAGGAAATAGGGATATATGATTCAAAATGTGATGACAGAGTATTCGGTTTCGATGTAGGAATTGATGGTCAAACAAATGACGCTATAATTTGCAGTACGGAATTTGGAGCCATAATCGATGATGGTAGGCTATCACCTAGGCTACCTCTAACCGTTGACATCGGTGGATTTGGTGTCATGCCACAAATGTTCTTGGCAACAGATGGTGAACTTTCTCCTCCACAAGGAGACGTATTGATATCTTCGAGGTTATCTCTACTGAACTCATCAGAAAATGTACTCGTTACCGGATTGATTCCTTACGCTTACGGAGATTCAATTCCAACAATATTGACGATAGAAGGAAACATGTCATCAATCGATGCTCCAGGTTTAGATGAATTGGAATCGATTATTATCGGATTAATCAACCTAAGTGACGCCGAAGAGTTGGCATCAACCGCACAAGGAGAAAGGAGTATTCTAGTCATCAATGATGGAAATCAAACAGAGATAATCGCATGGCTTGATGACGTATCTGGTGTACAATCTATGAATTTGAAGATAGTTGCTGCAAAGGAGGAGGCCTTAGCAACAGCAGAGGAAGGTGCTGGGGCACTTTCCGCTATGTTCCTGGTGTTTGGTTCATTTACAATAGGTGCAGGATTATTGCTTGTTCTTACAATAGTTATGATGCTTGCAGAGTCTAGAAGAATTGATGAAGCGATTATTCGAGCGATAGGTCTCAAACGTTCAGACATGAGGTCTTTAGCACTGATGGAGGGTCTCTTTACATCCTTGACGGCCTCGGTTTTGGGTGGTATTTTCGGACTACTTCTAGCATATATTGTCTCGATAGCATTCAGTAGTGTATTCGCTTCTGCAGGAGCTGAAGGGATTGCTTATTCATTCAGTTACGAAAGTATGCTCATTGGAATATCTCTTGGATTTATTATTGCGATGTCAACTCTTTGGTTGACAGCATTATGGACGAGCAGATTGAACATAGTTCAGGCCCTAAGAAACCTATCTCCATTAGGCAAGAGAGGCCTGCCGTGGTGGATGATGTTACTTATGATCGCCTTTACAGGTGGTGGATTACTATCTGGATTATCCATATTCACCATAGATTCCTCCTCCTCACTCAGATTTGCCTTGTGGAACATAATGGCGTCCTCTCTAATCATTGGTATAACGCCACTGATAACCTATGTTTTACCACACCTCAAGGGTTGGAAAATCCGCAATTCAGGCCGTAATACGGTCTCTGCAATCGGTATACTCCTGGCTGTTTGGGCATTTATTCCCGAATCTTGGGCGCCGGTTGATTCCGGTGTCAAACCAGATGAAATCACGTTCGCAGTAATGGGTATAGTCCAGGTATTTGCAGGCGTACTGATACTCACTGGCTTCGCACCTAGTTTTGTTACGTGGCTCATTCGTAAAACGCCTTTAGCACGTCGATTTGGTCCAATCCCCAAAGTTGCTCTTTCATATCCAGCAGCAGTTCCGGTCAGAACAGCAGTAATCATGGGTATGTTTTCTTTGACGGTCTTCAGCGTCATTGTTTTGGCAGGCTATTCGGCTCAATTCGAAGAACACTCTTCAGGATATGTCGAAGATGCCAGTGGCGATTTCGAGATTCTATTATCCTCTTCGAGACAGGTTCCTATGGAATTATCTCCAAGTCAATTTGAGTGGGGATTAAACCATACAGACCCTGAATTGATAGATGCGGTAGGAATTGTCAATCGGGCGGTGGTATGGGTTGATGATGGCGAGGATAAAATTGGTTACATTTTACGAGGGGTTGACGACGGCTTCATCGAGCATGGTGGAATACCCCTTGAAGATTGGGATAGGGAACTAGGAGAAACAGAAAGCGATGCTTGGAATTCGCTAAAAAATAATCCAGATATTGTATTTGTCGACAGCTCATTTGCACTTGTTGATCCCAATACAGGCGAGTCAATTTCAGGAATTACTCTTCCAATTGGAAAATCGATTTCGCTAATTGATATTTCAAACCCCGGAAACACTCGTGAAGTTACCGTTGGAGGTATACTTTCACAGTCTAGTCAATTGTTCTCTCAAGGTATTTGGCTCAACGGCGAAATCGTCGATGAACAATTTGGTGGAGTAGCAACAAGAATCTATGTTTCCCACGATTTAGATACGTCTTCTTCAGAGTTAGAAGATTCTCTTTCCAAAGATTTGGCACAGTCAGGAATTTATACATCTGTGATTGAAGACGAAATTCTAATTTTGCTTGGTTTAATCTTTGCAATATTGGCGATATTCCAAGCTTATCTTGCCTTGGGATTAATCGTTGGAATTGCAGGAATAGGAGTGGTTACATATCGCTCAGTTTCCGAAAGGTCTCAGCAAATCGGAATGCTTAGGGCTTTAGGTTTCAGAAAATCAATGGTCATGCGGGCAATGATTGTCGAGATTACCTGGACCTCTCTTCTTGGTATGATTAACGGTGCCATTGTTGCAATAGGGTTCCATGTCGCCATTCACAGGTCCTTCTGGGAAGAACAAGGAGCTGAACTGATTCTACCTTGGAGTGAAGTCATTTCTATGGTGCTAGGTGGTTGGTTTTTGGTAATGTTAGCGACGTGGATCCCAGTAAGGAAAGCAATGAAAATAACTCCTTCAGCGGCGCTAGCCAATAACGATTGAATAACATCGGTTATTATCCTAAATCAAGGATAGAAAAACAAATACATTGTACCAATGAGTAAATGTTAGGTCAAAAAATATGTTATTTTTGGAGAAAAAAGTTGTACTGCGGGGCATATCAAAAAACCATGTGCGTTGTTTTAGATTGATGTTATAATCCATCATTTTTGCCAACCCATAAATACCGTATATGTCGTCGGAGGACATACCGACCCCAATTTGGAGGAGATGACAATGAGCAAGTTAACCCCTATTATTTTGGCTGCAATCATGCTCGCTAGCACCTCGCTAGTGGCACTAGACTGGGCTGAATTAGAAGAAATGAAAACGACTGAAGCAGATGGCCGTACAGGTGCAGATGCTACTGTTGAAATCCTGTCCCCACGGGAAACAACTGTAGACATTAATGGCGATAAACTACACACATTAGATGCTGGTGATGACACCACATTCGAGTTGTTTATCGAAAACCTTGGCGATACCGACATTGAAGAAATGGGTATCACACTGACCATCTACTTGGATGAGAACGGCCAAAGAGGACCAATCGCAAAGGACCTTGCAGGAAATGACCTGCATTGGACAAACGGCGACGTAGTGTGCGATGACGCATTCGTCTGCCCATGGTCCACCTTGGCAGCTGGCGAGAGATTAAACAATGGTAAGTACACATTCGCATACCAAGGTTCAACCGTCACATGGGCTCCAACAACCGGTAACTATCAGATAGTAGTTGAAACCGATGCACTAGGAGACTCTGACCCAGGTAACGACCAAGACGTAACATACGTTTCAGTTATTGACTGGACTGACGTTGTAGTCGACCTATCATGGGACTCTGGAAAGGAGACCGAAGGTGGAACAGATCCTAAGGCTTTCACGCTGAGTGTATCCACCGATGGTTCAGTATCATGGTCCGCACGTTCTGTAATCCTAGAGTTGGAAGTTACAGGTACACTATCCGAAGCCCAAAGCGGAGGAAACGATATCATGGGTACAACCCAAGTAAATGATATCGGTACTCAAGGCGACACAGAGATTTTCCGCCACCAAGAAGATGATACGAACACTACCAACGCTACACGCTATGTAATCGACTTTGATGACACGGCAGAATGGTATGGTTCCGTAACCCCTGATTCCTCAGGTAGCAGTGGAGATTACTCAATCTCTGTAACTCTTGTAGAGTATGTTGTCTACGGACAGCTACCTGACTGTGAAGAAACCGTTGCTGCAAACAACACTAACAACACAGACCCGAACGCAACACAAGAAGACGTCACATACTTGCACTTCTGTGAAGTAACATTCTATTCGGATTCTAACGCAGCAACAAGTGAGGATACCATTGAAGGACAAATCGCGACTTTCCACGACATTGGAGTAACTAACGTTGTCGTCAACCAAGGATACGTAGTCGATGAAAACGATGAGCCTATCAGTGGCCCGACTATGCCGGGCATGACCGAGGGTCCACTTAACCCCGCTTGGTCGAGTATTCAAGCGTCTGTACGGCATCTTGGAAGCGATATGGGAGTAACATACGACTGGACAGTTACCTTCGATATCGAGAACACCGTAACCGGAGCAACCACAACCGTAGAGGCTGATGATTGTACCTTTGGACAAGGTCTACCATACGATCACATGGAACTAGGAGATGACATGGGTATGGGTGGAGCAATGCCATCAGGTGAAGCGTGTATAATGTACAACTTCGCCCCTGGTATATACAACATAACAGCAACTCTGTCCATGGTTAACCCAGTAGCAGGCCAGGAAGATGCCTCTGCTCGTAACAACGACATGAGCATCTATGAGATATCCGCTCTTAACAACAGACCATCAGTATCACTGACTATGCAAGAAGAGGAATTCTCAATCGTCATGGGACCTGATGGAACCATCACTCTAGAAGCAGATGCTTATGATGCAGATGATGACACCGGAGAAAGTCTGTCTTATGTGTGGTCTCACCCTGGTATGGAATCCCTAAACGGTACAATTCAGCCATCTCCTTGTAATGGGTTTGGAATGGCATCTGCTACTTGTCAAATGATTCCATTTGACGCAGAGTGGGCAGGAGTTCACTCTTACTCCGTTACTGTTTACGATGAGCATGGCTCACACGCTATGGACTTCATGAACATATTTGTTTGGAACCAAGTAATTGCATCCGCAACTACTGCAAGCGGAATCACAATGGAGTACAACCTAACTTACGACGGTGCAAACGAATTCACAGTCTCTGTAAGCGACAGTGAATCAACCTATACACAAGATCTAACTGAATTTGGCTACGCAGGAGAATATGAATCGGTTGCAGTATTAGATTACACGCCATCTACAACCTACTTGCCAGAAGACGTCCACGATCAAGAGATTGTAATGACTTACGATGCATCCACACTTGCACCAACTGGAGTATTTTGGGTTAGCACCAACGGTGCATGGGCTCAATTGGATGCAACCATTACTTCTGCCGGAACTTCAGGTACTATAGTAGTGGACATGGGAGAAGGAAACCAGGTATTAGCCCAAGGAGAAATTGTTCTAATGGGCGGAGAACTGCAGGTTATCGAAATCCCAGACGCTCACCCAGTTGATTTGACCGTTGAAGCACAAAAGGGCGGCACAATCACCGCATCCTGGTCTTACATGGGCAACACTGTTCCAGGAACAGACTGGCTCGAGATGGAAATCTGTGATTCTAACATGGTATGTGATACTACTATGGAGAACACCTCACTGGTGGCACACTCCATGAGTGGACAAACCGATACAACACACGGTGAAACCTACACATACACACTGAAGGTGTGCAACATTGGAGGATGCAACCCAACAATCGCTACTGATTCAGCAACTGCTGATAAGATGGTAGATGGTTCGCCAACTGCAACTGGAATGTCTGTCGGACCTGCAGCATCTGGTGACGCTTGGACAGTCAAGTGGGATGTTTCTGGTGACGCTTCGGACGTTGCTGGTTGGAAGGTCTGCTTCGCAGATTACAGCTGGGACAGCTCTGGTTCAATGCCAACAACAGATTGTGTTGATGCAGGCACTGCAACTACAGTGGATGTAAACCACCCTGCAGGAACAGGTACCAAGACCTACTACTTCGCAGCCGTGGCTTACGATGACAAGAACAACATGGAAAACTCTCTTCCAGGTACTGACATCAGACTAACTCACAGCACAGTTGTTGACGACCCTTGTGAAGTAAACCCTGACAGTGAAGAGTGTGCAGCTATCGGTGGAACTGGCGATGGAGCAGACAGCGGTGAGGTCCCAACTTGGACTTGGGGAGTAATCATCGGTCTGGTTGTTGTCGCATTCGTTGTCGGAGCATTCATCCTATCCCGTGGCGGAGACGGTGACGACGGCAAGGATTGGGATTACTGATTCCAAGCCTCAACGAGTAGCAAGTAATGGTGTGAATGCACCTAGGCTGCCATGAGGAGCGGTTCGCCGCTCCTCATGGCTCCCCTTCTTTCCTATCATAACCTCTAACAAGGTTAGAGAATTCCTTTCTAATTTGGATCTAACAATTGCGAAAATCGCGGAAAAGTTGTTCAAAGTATAGCAAAATTTCAGAGTTGAATATCTATTTCTGTTGTCATTAATTTGGCGAAGAAATTAGTAGTGTAATTTTAACACCACATTTTGAGGGGAGTAAGTAGAATTTTAACTAAATTTTTGTTATTATTTTGTAACAAAAATAAGATAACTAAAACTTTAGTAATCAATTTTGTCAT
>WTIA01000005.1 GCA_011522915.1 Methanobacteriota archaeon | reverse complement strand
GGGGAACATCACTAGTAGGGTCATCATCACGCCTATCCTCTTTTTCCCAAAAATAACCATTTGCAATATCGTATGCTGTGGCATATCGGTCATACTGAGAGGTTGTCATCAAATATACGTCTGCGAGTGGGTCAACTGAACTATTTGTGGATTCTACAGTGACACATATAGTTGTCCTGCGCTCATAGTCTAGGTTTACTCTTAGAGTTCCAATTGCATTGTCACCAATCAGCATCGTGGTTTGGAAATCATCCCTTAACAATCGGAGATTATTGTCTGGCTCCCAAGTCATCCATTCTTCTTCAGGACCATCATAATCCTCGAATTTTGTAGGCTCAACAGTTTCCCCATCATCTCTGTCTCGCCCTCGCCTTTCCTCATAATCGAATTCTGGAGTGTAGATGTTTGGAACTTTAGCCAAACGTTCAACGGTAGTATTCCATTTAGGTGTAACAAAGTCTCCATTATCGCAATTCGAGGCAGCCGATACACGTTGAACAGGAGATATGTCTGTTACAATCAGCATTGGAAGTATGAATAGGAACATAACGACGATAGTAGTCCTTGAACCCATAAATAAATCCCTCCTTGTCTCAAATGAAAATTGTGAGGGTTAATCGGTTTTCCCTTCAACGTCTTCGCCTCAATGGCCTTACGTATCCAGAAGAGCCGCTTCTGCGCTCTTCTTTGGACAGTATTCCCGGCGCTGGTGGAGGAGTGTGTTGGTCCATACCCAATACGCCGCCATAGGATTGAACTTCATCGACATCGTATGTTGCGGCAGCTTGTTCTGCTTCCTCTTCAATTTCGGTTGGGCTTCTCATTACCGCCCATCCAAGAATCAATACTGCAACGATTAATGCTAGCACCATAAACGACTCTTGACTAGCGTCTACAAACCATTCTTGCCAATCCTGTATAGAGAAGTCAGATAGACTAGGTTCAGCTGCTTTTTCAGCAAGAATTGAGACCTCTGTATCCTTGGATACGCAGACACCCATTCCATCACAGACTGAAACTCTAACCACTTTGACTCCGACTTCATCCCAACTCGCAGCAACTCGGATTCCATCTGCACCAGATGGCGCTAGCCAGTCATCAGCTGGATTCCCATTACCATCGGCATCTAATTCCAAATCGCTCTCCCAAAGCACAACTATTGCTGATGAGATTCTTTCATCCCTATCGGTATGTAATCCATCATTAACATCTAGGTCGCGCCAAACAACGTAATCTGCATCATCTTCAGAATCGCTGACATTTACATCAAGTACTATTGATTCACCGACATAAATCGTTTCTGTTATGTCGAATTCACCGATCACAGGGGGTGCGTTAACAACCACAGTAAACGTCTCCCTGCTTACATCGCCGGTTAGGTATGAATCTCTAACAGTCAGAGTTACTTTGTATGTACCTGGCCTATCGAATGAATGCCATGGCATAGGCTCGTGAGAAATCGGTGTAGCATCTCCAAAGTCCCAGGAATATTCTACTATTCCATTCCAATTCGAACTGTTTAATTCTGGAACAAATCTATTTTCATAGATTCTATCTCCATCTTTTGTACCAGTTGAATCAAAATAGAGCATCTGCCCAGGTGTTGTTACTACATTACCATCATCATCGAATGTGTGAGAATTTCTGAATGTCGCTCCTTCTGGCAAAGGAGTTGTTGCAGTCACAAGTTCATCTTGATACCACACGTCAAAAATCTTCACAGAAATTATTGGCTTTGGATTTAGGACCCTTATACCCAAGGTTCTAGGCTCGCTTTCCATTCCGTTTTCGTCAATTACAACAAGTGATACGAAGTGCTCTCCTGGTGTACTAAAGTTGTGAATAACAAGAGATTCGTTAGATTTCGATCCGTCAGAGAACTCCCACATGAATGTCAAATCACTTGAATCCCCAACTAAACCGTCTGGGTCATAGCTATCTCTTCCATTGAAGGTGTATGGCACATCCATCTTTGCATCTTCAACTCTGAAGTCAATCACTGGACTTCCAGCAGAACTAGAATCTCTTACTTCAAACTGAGCAACAGGTAACTGGTTCAGAACTTGAACCATGATTTGAGCATTTGACTGCGCCCCGTCGTTATCGGTGACAGTTATGTTGACGGATTTTATTCCCGGAGTCGACCAAGCAACCATTGGGTTTTGTTCGTTTGATAATAAATCAACGAACAAATCGGTTCTATCCACAATTCCACCATCAAGGTTTACAGCTTCTTCGAATGCCCAATTCCAAGCAACAACTTCACCGTCTACGTCTTCGAATATATCAGGAAGCATAGTTGGAGTAAATGTTTCAGTGACTATCATTTTGGTGAATATCTGTCCAGGAGCACGATTGTTGACTATAATTTCTATCGATTTGGAGGCTGAATTTACTCCATCTTCAACTGTTAACGTGAGGGTGTAGCTGGTAACTGCTGTTAAACCATCTTCCCACATGTGATATGCTCTTGAGACCCCTTTACCGCCTTCGAGATTTCCATCTCCCCAATCCCAGGTAAATTGAAGGTGGTTGACAGGTACGTTGTCTGTTGTTCTATCAGCGTTAAATTGGATTATTTGTCCAGTTAGAATCGAAAGATTGTCAGAAATAACTTGCCCATTAACTGTTATCACCGGGTTTGGCTCTGAATCATCCGAGACATTGATGGAAGAAATATCAGAATCGGACCAAGTCCCTCCTTGGTCTAGAACCTTCAAGGATACATTGTACTGCCCTACGTTTAGGTAGGGCCTTACTGGGCTCTTTAGAGCGGAAGTGTTTCCGTCATCGAATGTCCAAGCGTAGGCGACTGGGTCATCGAGATATGGCAATGTATTGTTGGATAGGGATAAGCCCCAAGCATCAAATCCACTTCCCGCAAACAGCACATTATCCCATGTTTGGACTTCTTGAGGTTGAATAGTAGAATTAGCAACCGGTTTCATGTTATCTAGGAACTGGGCTCCGGTTTGCACAGTGTCGATAACATCGCCAAGCATATCTCTCATTGTTAGATGGAAGGTGTGGATTTCGCTGGATTTTGCAGTGTACCAGAAAGTCGTTGGCACATTTACACCGCCTCCTGCTTGTACTCTGGTTTCCATTGTATCCAATACAACTCCTGAGGCGTTCTTTACTTGGATTTCAACATCCAAATCTTCGAAGAAAGCGTTTGATAGAATATTGAATTCTATCTCAGCCGTGTCTACGTTTGTGTCTCCATCACGGTCCGCAAGTATCGTTGAATTCAAACTCAAACTTGCTGGTGATGTAATTCTTGCTGCTTCGACATCTATAGTCCCCTGCGGATAGGAACTTCCACAGGAGGTGTAGTCACAATCGCCTTGATTTGAGGCATACCATGTTATTGCCCAAATTTCGTCTGTTATATTTCCAAAGCCAGGAACTAGTGCAGTTCCCACAGCACCATTGAAGTTGATATCTGAACGAGTGTAAATGCCGTCGGCAGCAGCCCGACTCATAATGACACCATCCATACCTGGAACATCTCCGGTAAACCTCATTGTCAGCGGTGCTGGGGCGGCTGAACCCGGAGTAAATTTGAACACTCTTACTCCCCAACCTTCAAGGTCATTTCCAGTTGAAGACCAAGGTCCAAGCCAATCGCTATTGGTATCTGCAGGCTGTATCCGACAGAATTCACTTGAAGCGCACGCCTGACTTAAAAATAGGTTTGACATGCCATAAATTCCTTGGTCGCTGTCAAGTGTGGCTGCAATAGTGAAATTTGTCCAAATATCGATAAAATCTCTGCCTATTACGCCCGGTGTTGCGCCGATTGGATTGCGTGCTAAATCCTCAATTCCAGCAGCCCCTGTAGATGAATCCTGAGCAAGATTTCGAATCGCTGGCCCTCCACCTAGATGATCTGCTAGGTACAGTAGGAAAATGAAACCTCCACCGTAATCTGCAGGCCTCTGGTTCCACCACCTAACAGATAAATCGCTTGACGATGTCCATGCGTTAACGTGACCGTATAGTGTGGAAGAACCACCAAAACACAAGAACGCTGCCATATCTGCAGCTCCTTCATCTATCCATAGATTTTCATAAGGGTCCAAAGCGTTGTGAAGTAAGTGTTGGAGTTCGTGTGCAAGGATAACTTTTGACCAAGATAGTGGTGCGTCGTCGATATCAATGAATATTGCTTCCCTAGAAGCAGACATTCCTGGTGCAAAATATCCACCAATGTTGTAAGCACCATCTATTGCCAAGATTACAACCTCAATCTGACAGTTATTATCGACATCTGGCGCAGCAATTCCTCTCCCATCGAAGTAATCTTTTCCGAAATACGTCATCAATGTTGGATAAACTGTTGAATCCCATGTGCTTGCCCAGTTGTTTAGCACCGTAGAGGATAAGGAATAACCATTTTCGACCATGAAAGCTGCAGTTGAGGTAGTCTTCTGGACGGTGACATCAACAGTACCTCCTGATTTAGGAACTGTAGCAGTGTCTCCTTGGTTGTAAGGGGTGCAGGCTCTTCCACTTGTCATAGATTGTGGAGATGTTGCTACATCAACTCCGGGGAAACCCTGATCAATCCATTCATTCTTCATCATTCTAGTCGCGCTGTAAAGCAACTCATCGCTTTCAGGCAGCATGTACGGATGAGAGTCCAATGGTTCAAAATCATCTAAATCTGCGAAAACCGGAGTGAACGAAATTTCTGAATTTTCGCCTGACTCAACCGGGTCTGCTGAAACCAATGGTGATGCTACTGCGACCAAGAAAATCAACACAAGAGTGTAAGCGCGATTAGAGCATCGTTCAGACATTTATGGAGCCTCCACAGAATCGCATCACTGCATTCCAAATACCCCACTTCAAATGAGGTATTTAATACTCAGCGAACATAGCATCACCAATGCGCAGGGCAATTTCGGTATTTTTGGCTCTAATGTTCTTGTGCCAGACAGCCCTAGTTGTTGGAGAAGAAGTAAAACAGATTCCTGATGAATGTGGTCTAAATTTTGATGGAGACTTAGCGAATCAATCTGTACATTTTCAAACAGGCCTAGGGCCAAGAATACCCGGCTCTCATGCCAGTTCAGCCCTGCGGGAATCAATAAAATCGAACCTAACCGGTTGGGATATTACAGAATCAACTCATCACAGTAATGGTATGACACTAACAAATCTATACGCCACTTGGAATAAGGGCGAAGGGTCAACTGTAATGTTTGCAGCCCATTATGACACTAGACATAAGGCAGACCAAGATTGGAATCAAAGCAGAAGAAGTGAACCAATAGACGGCGCAAATGACGGTGCAAGCGGAGTAGCGGTTTTACTCGAGTTAGCAAGGTTAATTCCAGAAATGAATTTGTCTCATGAGGTAACGTTATTTTTCACAGACGGAGAAGACCAAGGAGATAATCATTCTACATACGTACTAGGTGCTAAGGCATGGGCCGAAAATCTAACCCAACAAGAAGCAGATAATATCGAGGCCTTCATTCTAGTGGATATGGTTGGTGACTCAGACCTTACTCTACGGAAAACTAGCCCTGGTAATGTCGAACTTTGGAATAGGACTGAGCAGATAATTAGAGATATAGACAACGTTTGCGAATTGAATGACGCTTCATATTTCGATTTTGATCAATTTGACGGGATATATGACGACCATGTTCCTGCACATGAAAAGGGAATCCCAGCAATCGATATTATCGACACAAGATATGGAGAAGGCGCTGAATTCTTGGGAGGTCATTGGCACACACACAATGACACTATAGACAAGGTAAGCGCAGAATCTCTCCAAACAGTCGGTTATATCCTTGAATATGGTTTGAACATTGGCGCATGGCAAGAAGTCAGAGAAGAGACCATAGATACAATCGACTCTGACTCAGACGGAATTATCGATTCTCTAGATGAATGTCCCGAACAAAAAGGTGACGGTGAAAACGGTTGCCTGCTCGAAGAATCTTCGAATGCAATTACCTCTCAGGACGCCGATGAATTGACTACGGGCATTTTACTGATAATTTGTATAATTCTTGTTTGGGCCAATCTTGCCTGGCTGATTTTCGCGGATAACAAAGGGGAGGGGTGAAATCCGCGCACGTGCTCGGAGATTACAACGGGAGGTGCAATTATTAGCGAAGATAGAGAAAATCGGCTCGCAGCATTGCGCCAACGAGTTAAAAGTAAACTCCTTGATTCAAGACTTGCTTCGAATAAACGAAAAAGGCAAGCGGATAAGGAAATTGTAGTTCAGGTTCCACAAGATGGACAGACAGAATCTTTTCAATTGGACATGGAGGACTTATCCGATGGAGAGAGAAGAAGACGAATTGCCTCTGCATTAGTTATGATTGGAGCATTGATGGGAGTTCTTTCTGGAGCATTAATTCTACAAGGTAACCCCTCAGGATTACTCAATTCGTCTATTTTCAAATCAACAGATTCTTTGGACATCCATGGATTTGTTCTCGATGAAGATGGTGAACCTGTCGCAAATGTTTCTATTGAATTGGTAGACCCTGACACCAACTCAGCGATAAAAAGCGTATTATCTGACGATAATGGAAGATATATGATTGAGACTGTTTCGGTAAAAGAATACGAATTGCATGTTTCCAAAACAGGATATCAATCTGTCATTTTAACATTCAAACCAGAGCCTATTGGGATATCACCGATAACCATGGTTGAGGGAGAAGGAGAACGAGAAAAAGACGAATTATCTACAACAGAAGGTTGGACGATGGAAAATGCTGTTGCGCTAGCTACCTTTGAAGGAGTTTTCACAATTGCGTGTGCATTTGTTGGCCTGCACGCCTCGTTTGAAATAAAAAGAAAAAAGCGTTACAGAAGAACTCAAGCATTTTGCTGGGTTGGTTTGTTTAGTCGTGGACTGATTATTTTTGGACCCGCTCTGATTCTAACCGGGATGGTTCTCTTGATGCTCAATAAGGATGATTTTGAAGATCAAAAGGTACAGGAGGTAGTTTGAATGTACCTCATAACCGTCGAGGGCGGCGATGGTTCAGGTAAAGGAGAAGCTGTGAGAATTCTTGCAAATCTTGCTAATCGGATGGCATTTCCAAAAGTGCATGTTACACATGAACCGAGAAGGCATAGCCAATTAGGTAAAATCGCCCTTAGTGCAGTTAGTAAGGGTGACCATACTCCACTTGAAGAAGCAGGACTCTTTGCCGCAGATAGAGTAGACCATTCTCATACATGGATTAAACCTAGATTATTGAATGGTGATTTGGTTATCTCGGATAGAAATATACACTCAAGTTTAGTTTACCAAGGAGTTGTTGGTGATTTGGGACTTGAACAAGTTGCAAAAATGAATTCAGCGGCTATGATTCCAGATCTTGTAATTTGGATTGATTGTGACCCTAGCAAAGCAATGAAGAGAATTAATTCTGGAACTCTGCGAATGGCAGGAGAGAAGCATGAATATTTTGAAACCACTGAAATCCAAACTAAAATCAGAGCTGGTTTCAGCGGAATATTATCTGGTAAAATAGCAACTCCGCATCCATTTAGCAAGTGTTGTATTATGGGCCCAGTGTTAAATGAAAGTGGATTAGATGATTTAGAAAAACAACTTTCCCAAGTCCTAAGCACATTCTTCAACCGCAGGCCAGACCCTCTAAACGTAAGTAAAGACGAGGTTGATAGACACCTTCTCAGGTCTCTCACAGCAGGTGTGCAAACCCAACAGAGATTACCAGGTGCACCTGTTCAACACGCTTCACTTTTGGAGGATTGGCTTGATGGTAAATCACCAGCAAAATGGATGGAATCAGCAGAAGATGATTGGGATGAAAAACGAGCAAGGGATTCTGATGTGCCTGCAAGACCTATTGCACATTCATCATGGGCAATTCTCGGTACATTATCGCTCACAGACACCACTGACGTCCCAAGTTTGCACAAACAATTAGGCCCCGTTAGAGCGGTAACAAAACGACACACTCAAAGATTGGTAAAATGGTTTGAGCAAGAAAGGTGGATTCATCGTCAACAAAATCATGTGCCTTTCGCAGAAGCGCAATTATTCAAATTGAGGAAAGACAAGTTGGGATATGGCAGATTATGCTTAGCAATGTGGCCTTTGAGGTCAGCATTGGCAAGTTGGAGGAGAGCGAACCCTGAGGCTAATTGGAGAGATTGTTTGCAAGAAGTAATCTCTGAGACTGAGACAAAAAAAGTACCACTTCAAATTAGGAAATCTGTACAAGATGTTATCGAGAGACTTAGATTGATTTCCAGCGGACATGCAGAATGTCCGGTGCCAAAGACTGTCGATGAGTTACTCGTTTGGTGGGGAACAGAGCCCCCAAACTAATCACTCTTCTTCGGACTTCATACTAAATCTGCTGCCTGAAGGAAGTATTACAGCAGATGGATCTAGGCCAAATAGTGCCGGCCTAGCAGAGAAAGATGCAGCCATGAAAATTCCAATAAGAACTCCAAATGGAGTTCCAGTTAACATCCTCATCATTGCAGTAGATTCGTATGATGTCAGCATTTGGGTAAAACCGTCCAGTGCCATTGGTATTGCTAAAACTGCTGCGATGGTTAGCATAGCCAACATTCTACGGTCATTTTTGTAAATTGTACCCATTGTTCTATCAGGTAGTAATGATAGGAAAGTGTCTCTAATAGTCCATCGATTATACCCTTTTCTAGAGAATAAAAATCCACCGACTGCAATCCCCAAAAAGATTCCGACATCCCTAACACAGACCGGCATTTGGTTTCCATTTATTTCCCAAGATCTTTCAGCTTTTGTGTGACAATTCAAGTCTCCAAAACCATAGATAAAAGCGGCGTATGGGTCCAATTCACCCCAAGCGAATTCTCCGTACATCGATTGATTGTGACCTACTTCGCCAGAACTGCTAGTTTGTACATTTCCCCAACCCTCATCTGAGTAATAATCGAAGGCATTGGCTCTTCCAGAGAGTTTAGGCACACTCCCTTCAGGAAGATAAAAAGGAACGAGGAAAAAGGATACTAGCAAGAAGGTTGCGACTCCGCCAATCCAATATCCGACCTTCTTTTCCCGTGAACGGTCGTCTAAGCCGTTCTTGTTCATGCGTTTGCTAACCTAATACAGGCGATATGTTTTCCCCTCATCCGTTTTGGAGGCTTCATGGAGGAGAAGGTTGGTTTTAGGAAAGCCCTCTCCGCCGCAGTAGTTCTCGGGTTATACTCAGGATTCATGCTAGCTGTTGCAATTGCGATGGTATTAGGCACTGAAGGTTTAGTTACTGCAGGATTTCTTTGGGGTTCTACAATAGTCGTTTGTGCACTGATACTAACTCCATTTCTTGCAGCTGGCCGCAAGCGAGGATTACCGGAAACTGACGCTACTGTCAAAAATTTGCGTGAAGGACTAAGCGAATTTAACGAAGGCGTGGGTGGATGGAGATCATTATCACATGTACGAGGAGAAGGCATGGGGGCGTCTGTATCATTATCAAATGCCGCAAACCCATTGATAATCATCGAGAAGGCTTTGATATTAGCAAGTGACTGCAAACTAACCTTCCGATTCCCCAAAAATGACCCTTCCCTCAGAGACAGAGTTTTGCCCATTTTGGAGGAAAAAGTTGGGCAACACAGGATTCAAAGAAGAACCAAATCACTAACAGTTGTCCCAGAAGTAATCATTGACCGGTCAGTGATGATTACGCGTATGATGATGCTGTGTCCACCGCTAATGGTAGCCGGCTGTGTAGCATTTTATTCGGTTGCACCTGACCAAATAATTTTGACATTAATGGGAGGCATTGCTGGCGCAATATTAGGAATAATGATTGTAACAAACAAAGGACGTTAGTAATAGGAGATATAAAATGAAACATTTGTTTGTCTAGGAACATGCGAGAAATTACTCTATTCTGGGGTAGGGCTCGCATAATGGAAACCGACGTTGCCCCTTTGCTTGAAATTGTAAAACATCTTGAATTTCTTGCATACATTAAACGTACACCAAAGGACATTAGAATACTTTTGAAAGCGACATTCAAACCAGGTAAGAAACCTGAGGATTTGAACAGTTTGTATTTCATAGAATTAATTGATATACATCATTATCCAGAAGATAGGGATGATAGTTACATAATCAATCTGAAACTCTCACATCCCCTTTCAAATCTAAACGCAAGAACGGGTGGCACTACCGCTGTTCCTGGCTGTAGGTTGGATGGAGAAGGTATAACTTACGTAATTCAAGGAAACAACGTGCGATTAAGGTTAGTTGCTGCTATGGCCCGATTAATGGCAAAGCCCGATAGGATTTCTGCAAGAAGATTAGACCTCAATACATCTCAAGATTCTGGTCCACTCAATGCAAAACAATTGAGACTTGCAAAATTTGCTTACGACAAAGGTTGGTACGATGTGGATAAAGGTGTTCGAATTTCAGAAATGGCTGAGGATTTAAAAATTGCAAGAGCGACTCTTGCCGAACATTTGAGTAGAATTGAAAGTTTGATGATGGATGATTTGCTTGGCTCATTCACTAACATTACAATTACACCAGAAGATTTTGAAATGTTTAAAGACATGACTGTTAAGGATTCTGAAGAACTTGAGTACAAAGATGATGAGCAATTTAAGAAGTTGCTAGAAAACATGCATAAAAACATGGAATTCGAAACAGACCCAAGTGAGGACGACGAAGTCGAGGACTGAATGTATCTTCCAGGATTTAGTGTTTGAAATGAAAAAATTGGGAAATCTTATTGAGAACCTGAAGCGTTCTGGTATTCAATTTACAAAACAAATTGAAGAAGCAATGCACAAGGTCGATGTAGAGGATTTCACAGATTATGATGCCTCTGGCTTCTATTTTGACAGGCCTGTAGTTTTTCTAAAATCTTCAATTGGTGGATTAAAAAATATCTCTGCCCCTCACATGATTGTAACACTATTGCACAATTTGGAGTTGGATAATGGACAACAAATCGTTGTATATGGAGCGAAGGGAGGATACATTGCTTCATTGATAGCCCACATTATTGGAGAAGATGGAAAGGTAACCGTCTTCGACCCATCGCAGGAAGTCATAGCGCATATATCTGAAAAATTACGTGGTTACCCAACTGTTGAATGCTATCAAACTAATGATATGAAACAAATTACCTTGCCCAAATTGAGTCGCGTGTTGGTTACTGGGCAACTAGAAAGCCTGCCAGGATGGCTATCGGATGGACTCGAAGAGGGAGGATTTGCCATAGCACCCTTAGGTGGACGCTCTTCACAAAGACTATTGAAAATAGAAAAGCAGGATTCTGAGATGTTTGAAACTGATTTGGGAAGTGTTGTGTTTGGTCCTTTAGATTTTGCAGAGACAGTTATCGATTCCCCATCTCCAAGTGAAATGGCAGAAATGATAGAACAGGTAATTGAATTAATGTCAGATACTGGAATAATTAAAGACAATGATAAGTCCAAGCTGTACGACCTAGTTGCTGATTTGCGACAACTACCGGATGATCTACCACCTCCAGAAGATTTGGATAATCCAAGTGAACATCCAATGTTACAACTTATGGTTGAAAAAGGTGAATGGTTCATACACTTGTGGCCGATGATTCAGACTATGATGGAAACAAGGATTGCCTCTTATGATTCACCTGAAGAACAAAGCAAAAATGATACTCATTCCGATTTCATTCCCTGAGGTGTTAAATTGACAAATATTAACGCCGAAATTTCTCGTCTCACAAATAAAGACGTAAAAATTAGACGAAGGGCTGTTAGAGCCCTCTTTGAAGAAGACGATGCAAGCGCGCTGAGAGGATTTGTCAAATTGTTAGATGATTCAGATTTTTGGTTCCGAAATAAAGCGCTTGATGCACATCGGAAATGGGCCAAATCGCCAGAGGAACTCGAACCTTTAATGGCAAATAACAAGCAAGTTGTTGCTGAATTACTTCAGAAAATTCCCGCACCCGAGATTGCAAAATCACTTTTGGAAGAAGAAGACCACGTGATTCGAAGTTTTGCAGCTAAAAGTCTTTCAAAATCAACAGATTTGCACTCAAGGTTTGCAAAGGATGAACATCACTCTGTGAGAATTGTTGCTGCGGAAAACTCTGAAGATTTAGAACTATTATCCTCCCTTATTAGCGACAAGCATGCGGCTGTTAGACGTGCGGCAATATCAACAGCATCATCCAATCAGATGGACCTTGGCGAAGATACTCTGAAAATAGGGCTTGACTCCAATGACCCTGCGCTGCGTTCTCTTGTAGCATCCTTAGCAGTAAAATATGGAGGCGATATCTTTGAGATGGCTTGTAAAGATAATGACCCCAAAGTGAGAAAATCGATTGCTGATACTTTACGAACAGATGTTGACAAAGTGGATTCCAGAATCGAAACAGCCGCGGATATTTGCCCAGAAATTATCGTAAGATGGCTAAGGTCAAAGTATGATAAAGATGCATCTTTGCTAAGATGGTCCATGATAGAGAATACCTCTTTGAATTCCAGATTGCGCTCAAAGTTAATTGAGCAAATGGAGGGTAGAGATGATACTGACCAGGAAAGGTTGGCAGCGATTTTGGAGGATTCTTCAAACCTAGTAAAAATCGCAGCCCAAAATCTGTCTCAATCAATACAAGAATTGGAGGGTTAAAATTTGGACTCAGGAATGACTTTTCACGTGGACGCAACAGATGGTGCAAGCAGACGCCTAAAGGTGAAAATCGAAGTTAATGGTCCATTTACAGAGAATATCTTGGAGTTTAGATTTCCAAGATGGGTTCCCGGTTCATACTTTATTCGCGAACCAATTCAACACATGTCTGAGTTGTGTGCAACGGCAGACGGCAAAGATTTGAAAATATCTAGGATTGATGTAGATGGTGCTAGAATCAGTGGCGTTAGTGGCCTTAGCAAAGTAACGATAACATACAGATTATTGGCAGCTGAGATGACTTGCAGGGCAAATCATCTGGATGCCACTCACGTACACATCATGCCGCCATATACCTGGATGATGCCAACACGAGGAATAGACAAATCTAGATTGGATGGTACTCACAGAGTTCTGCTTAATGCCCCTGAAGATTGGCATACAGCAACCCAACTAAATGGGAAAGAGGGCGAATGGACTGCAGATGGAAGAGATGAATTCCTAGATGCAATCATGGAGTCAAACGCTAATCCTATGATTTCTTTTGAAGTTCAAGGTACTATGCAGCACCTGAAGCTTTGGGATTCTGGTAATCTGCCAATACCAAAAGAAGGCCTAGACCGCTTTATTGAAGCAATGAAACTTGTGATCGAGGAGCATTTTGCCTTATTTGGAGTTCCTGAATGGAAGGATTACTGGACCGTACTCCACCTTACTGAATCGGGAAGAGGAGGACTTGAACATCTCAGAAGTCAGACCTCTATGATGCCGAGAAAATCATTACAAGAAGGTAATGAGGAACAGTGGAGAGATCTTGTTTCTCTATTCAGTCACGAATTCCTGCACCAGTGGAACGTTAAACAACTCAGGCCAAAGAATTTCTTGGATTATGAGTTACAAAAAGAGGTTCATTCTGATTTGTTGTGGTGGTTCGAAGGACTAACCTCGTGGCTTGGCGACATTCTATGTTTGAGAAGTGGGGCATGGAGTGAAGAAGATTGGCGAAAAGATTGGACGCGGAAGATGAAACGTCACACAGATAGAAATGGCATGGAGTTTGAATCACTTCAGGAAAGCAGTCACGATGCTTGGATCCACCTTTACAGACCAAATTCCTACAGCCGTGAAGTACAGATTTCATATTATCTTGAAGGAGAGATGGCGATATTTTGTCTAGATGTTGAACTGAGAAAAAGGTCCAAAGGAAAGTTTGGAATGGATGACGTAATGGCTTATCTTTACAATAATCATAACATAAACTCAGAATCACCTGGAATCACTCACGCAGATATCAGGAAAGCGTTAGTCAACACTCCCGGAGGAAGGAGACTAGGAGCAATGCTTGATTCATTGGTAGGTGAAAGAAAGGCTCCCGATGTCCTGTCAGCCCTCAAAACGCTAGGTTTGGATATGGTTCCTGAAAAGAAGACTGATGGCGCTTGGCTTGGACTAAATTTAGCAACTTCATCTAACAGTGTCAGAGTAAGAACACACATGACGGGCTCTCCATGCAGAGAATTGATTCATACCGGTGACGAAATTATTGCGGTTGATGGTCAGAGAGTTCGAACCTCGGCAGAATTATCCTCAGCAGTTTATGGGAATGTCGCTAAAGAAACGAAATTCATAGTATCTCGGGAAGGAGCCATCAAAGAAGTACTCATCACTCCTATCGAGAACCCTAAGCACCTTGTAAACATTGAAGGAAAAGGAAATTCCTTGTGGGAAGCCATCAAATCCACAAAGAGATAACTACTCTAATTTTGCTAATTCCTCCAGCAATACATGAATCGGAGGCATGTGATTCGCAATTGTATGTTTACTGGTTTTTGGCGGGTACAATTGTTCGCTTAAACTCATTTCAATGACTTCTTGCTTAGTTATCGATTGTAAGCCGCAACCTGGCCAAACGTCAACTGTTATCTCATCGTCACTCAAGTAATCTATCAAGATGGCAGGTACTCTCTTGAGATTTAGGGAAACCGCGACTGAATGGCGATGGTGGCCGTCTAGAATTGCTCCTGTTTCTAAGTCGATGAGCAATGGTTTGGTAAAACCGCCCCATTTTTTTGTCATCTCAAGAAGCTTGTCTCTATTCTTTACTTTGATTTCTTCATGTGGCTTTAGCCATTCCAAGGGAACCAATGAAACATCATCTGCCTCCCATGACATGGCGTATACGAGGCAGATACATGGGATAATGCTTTGGAAAGGGTGATTTTCACACCAAACATGGAGGAGGGGTTACTTGCAGATGTCGCTGGCGAGGAAATCCCATCTCTAATTCCAGATAATGATGACCTAAAACACGTTATCGAAGTGCTGTGTGCTGGCGGATATGGCGCATGGATAGTTGGAGGAGCAGTTAGAGACTGCATCCTAGGTAGCGCCCCTAAGGAGTACGATATTTGCACAACTGCAAAGCCAAATGAGGTTATCGAATCCTTTGAAGAAACAATTCTAACAGGAGAAAAATATGGAACGATTACCGTCAAAAGCGGGGATTCGATGTTCGAGGTTACAACACTGAGAACAGAAACAGGCTATGGAGATGGAAGAAGGCCGGATGAAGTTAATTGGGGTACCAGCCTAAAAATTGACTTAAGCAGGCGTGATTTTACCATGAATGCAATGGCTTATGACCTTGCAAGACAATTGCTACATGACCCGTATGGAGGTAAATTAGATCTTCAAAAAGGGTGTTTGAGGGCAGTAGGAGATGCAAGTCAAAGATTGTCTGAAGATGGGCTTAGAATTATGAGAGCTTACAGGTTCATGGACCGCCAAGAAAATGGAATTTGGTATCCTGAAAGCGAGTTATCAATTGCACTAATTGAAAACAGAGCGATGTTAACAATGGTTTCAATCGAAAGAATATGGAATGAACTCTCTAGAATTATAATTGGCAAAAATGCTGAAATTGTTCTATCCAGAATGAACGATGATGGCGTACTCGGTGCAATATTTGGCTATCCTATAAACAGTGAAAATATTGCTTTAATCTCAAAATTAGACGAAGACTTAGAGGCAAGGTTTGCAATTATTTTATCTCAATTAAGGATAAGAGAAGTAGAGGTTATTCTCGAGAGATTAAAGGTCTCTAATGCTGTTTCTTCAAGAGTGAGAAATTTGCATTCACTTTTGTCAAAGACGCCTACTAGCAATGAATTACGCCTCTATAGAAACACACTAGGGAAGGAAGTACTAACTCACTCTTCGATGCTTTCAGCAATAGAAGCCGACACTGCTTTAGTGAATAAATCATTAGAATATCCTTACGACATTGAATGCCTTGTTGATGGAGATTGGATTATGGACAGGACTGGATTAAGTCCTGGAATTAAGCTAGGGCGACTGAAAGATTGGCTATTTAGAATTCAAATCGAGCGAGGATATGACAATCTAGGTCAAATGGAGACTGCATTGTGTACTATTCCTTGGCAAAGTGGAGACCCTAAAGAGTGGCCTAGGCCAATGTGGTCGTGACGGCATCAAGTTCATCACCGATTTAGGTTTGGTTACACTATGTCCGAGGAAACTGGAACCCAAAACTGGTTGTCGTCAGCGGGAAATTGGGCAATTGGAATGGGTTTCATCATTATGATGATTGAAATGGCAATTGGTGGAGATTCTGGAATTGGAGCTTCTTGTTGCTGCTTTGGTGTTTTTGGATTGATAGCAGGAGGAATTGTTTCTTCCTCTGGTGCAGCCGTTAGTTCGGATGGTGCCATGGTCCTAAAACAAGATAATACTGGACAATGGAACTGGGTCGCAAATTCTGTTGATGGAAATACAGCAGGTGCTGCGTCTCATTTCAATGACAAAAATACACAGATTATGTCCCGAGTAATTTCCGAGGTTAGAAATGGGAAGCCACTACAAGATTTGGAAGCCAACGAGTTGGACATAGTGGCTAGTGCTTATGGTGTTGGCAGCGGTTCACGAGAGCAAAAAATCGAGGCCCTACACAACTCAGATTTAGCAAAGAAAGCAATGAAACTCAGTGCAATAGGCGTCGCTGGCGGTGCTGCAGCAATAGGTACATCTCACATTATCAAATCCGGTAGAGAAAGGGCTATACAGAGAGCTGAAGAGTTACGAGAGGAAGGTAGGGAGAGACTCAGAGAAAATATTGAGGCAGGTAAATACAATATTAACTCCAAACTACCGGTTTCTGAATCTGGTGAACAAGCCACTGATGTTGCCAATAATATCATCCTCGACCAATTAAAAAAGCAAATCGAAGAAAGAAATCTCACTCCTGAAAAATTACTTGAATTAGGCGACCTCAATAAAGATGGTAAACTGGACGCAAATGAAATCGCAGGCGCTTTAACAGCAGCCACAGGTTTCGCTGTACCAGTCTTCATAGTAAGTGATTCAATGAAAGAGTTTGACTCAAGCGGTGATGGTACATTGGATTACTCAGAACTCAATCAATTATGGATAAAGTTGGGCTTGAATCCAGTTGATGAAACAGAATTTTCAGATGAAGAAATTGATCATGTATTAGAGGAAGTTGACTCAGAACAGCATGACTACCTGGAACCTGATTCTGAAGAATTTGATTCAAGTGGAGCCATACACCCTGAAGAAGAGCATGTAGAAATTATTGAAGAGATTGAAAGCGAAAATTCGCAAGAAGATCTTCTAGAATCCATTACAGAAGTGGAATATCAATCAGATACCGAACCCCAAGATGAAGAAATACCTACAGAAATAAGAAATTATGAAAACAATGATTCAATTGAATTGAGTGAAAACATCGAAACAGAATTCGAACAATTGATAGTTGAAATGGAAGGTGCAAGATTTTCTAGTGAGAGAAAGGAATTGATGGAAAAGCAAACCTCCGAATTCATGATTACAATGCGTGTTGAAAAGATGGAAAGAACCCTTCTAGGTGATGCTGTGTATCGTGGTGGACAATCGGTTCACGCTTTACTAGATGGTGGCCCATACATCGGAGTTGTCAAAATCCCCGTCTCATTAAACGATAGAATTCTCCAACACAAAGAAGGTGATGAAATACAAGTTTGGGCAAGTCTTGTTGATTTCTCACCAAGTTTGAAGAGACCGGTATTGGAAGCGAGTGAATTGGTCTGATTCATTCATTCCTCGGATGTTTTTACATCCTTCACATGGTCGATATCATGAAGTTTTGCAAGTAGGTCTAACGTATCGGACATAGGATTACTCTGCTTATACTCCTCAATGAGCCTTTTTTCTTCATGAGTTATCTCTCCATCAACCAGAGCTTGGACTGTCAAACTCTCTATCAGTGATGATTCCATTTCCTCGAGCCTGTTTCTTAATTCATCAGATGTGGCACCAGCCTGCATTCTTTCTAGAATTTCTTTGGCTTGTATCATGCTTTCAGTTCTAATTCTGGTGAGAAGTATCCTTTCATCATCGGACATACCCCCGTCGGCCATTGCAAATTTGATGTAATTCTTCATTTGTTTCTTTGTACGTGAAATAATGAATGCTGGATACAATTGCATGTGCCAAATGTATAGCACCAGCAAAATCACCATTCCAGGATATACAATCATGTTTATCCAAAAGTGAAAGAAAATCAAGTCAGAACCTAAGAAATGGCCAATTATGCCAGGTGTGCCTTGTTTGCCGGTCTGAATGTGTTGGTAATATTTTACAGTGTGCTCAATCATGTGATATCCTTGAACTGCTAAAACAGTGAAAAACGTCCATCGCATATCCTTAAATTGCCGCAGTGTGCTTTCTGGCCGATTAAACTCCCATGCATAATATACCACAATCAATGTCAGCATCACGGAGAAGTTCCACCAAAAATGAACTGGTTCGATATCAGCTCTTCCCAAAATACCATGACTTTCGGAAACCTCCATTCCCAGAATTACGTGTTGATACACTTGAACAAAGTGCTCAAGAGTATGACCTGATTGTGCAATAACCGCTATCAGCATTAGGTCGAATGCTGGATTACCGAGTGAGTGTCTTAGACTATTTTTCAATCTGCTGAGCCTCTCGCTGAGTTTCATTACTAGAAAATATCACCTTAGGCGGATATACTTATCTGTAAATTTCTATTTTCAATCATTATGGTCGAAAGCCCAACCTAGATTCTTCAAAAATCTCCATCAAAGCTGGGCTATTTTGGTTTTATAGATGCAGATAAACATCGCACTCAGGGCTTGATTGCTCTTGCGATGACTATTCTCTGGACTTCTTGAGTACCTTCATAGATTTGAGTAATCTTGGCATCTCGGAAGAATCTCTCTACTGGGAATTCTTTGGTGTATCCGTATCCGCCGAGCACCTGTATTGCTCGCTCTGTTACCCACATCGCTGTATCTCCTGCATACAATTTAGCCATACTAGCCTCTTTGGTATGCCGAGGGCCACCATTTTCGTAGTGTTCTTCTTTAGCCCAAGACGCTTTGTAAACAAGAAGTCTAGCTGCGTCAATTCTTGTTGCCATGTCGGCCAAATATGATGTTATCATTTGATGGTGAGCGATTGGCTTTCCGAATGCCTCTCTTTCGTGTGAATACTTCAGAGCCGCTTCATATGCTCCTTGGGCGATACCAAGAGCCTGGGCTGCGATCCCTATTCTTGAGTTATCTAATGCGTTCATAGCAATTGCAAATCCATTGCCTGAGCCTTTGATTACATTCTCGATGGGTACCTTGCAGTTCTCTAGAACAAGCGTGCAAGTGTCTGATGATCGAATGCCAAGTTTGTCTTCCTTCTTGCCAACACTGAATCCTTCAAAGGATTGTTCAACAATGAATGCAGTGCTTCCACCGTGCTTCTTCACACCATACTCTGGGTGGTCTACATCCTTAGCGAATAGCACATAGATTTGGGCCTGTGCTCCGTTGGTAACCCACATTTTCTCCCCGTTTAGGATGTAATGTGTTCCATCTTCGGATAGTTTAGCCTTACAGACCATTGCTGCTGCATCAGTTCCGGCTCCTGCTTCAGAAAGTGAGTAGGCCCCTACCTCGCCTGCTGCGAGACGAGGTAAGTAATTCTGTTTCTGTTCTTCATTACCGTGTAAAGCGATAGTTTTCGCACACAGCCCAACGTGTACACAGAACATCACTGCAAAGGATGGATCGACTCTTGCAAGTTCTTCAATAATGATTGATTCGCAAATGTCATCAACAGGGTTTCCACCATACTCTTCAGGTATTGTAATTCCTTGAAGACCATATTCGATAAATTGCTGCCATTCTTCTGCTGGAGGAATTTGATTTGCGTCTCTGTGTTCTATTGTTGGAGGTAAGACAGACTCTGCAAAGTCTCTGACCATCTCACGAATCATCTGCTGCTCATCTGTCTCTTCGAAGCGCATATTACGGCCCAAATGGTTAGAGCATTTTAGGGATGCGCCTTGGTAATTCACTTTTGCAGTGCGTTCATATATTACCTGCATCACGGCGGCTCAGGGTTGAGACCATGGATGAAGAAGTCATGGAATTCGGCATCGCACACAGCCGCAAGTACTCTAGGGACCACCTATGGTACCAGGAAAAGGATGACCGCT
>WTIA01000063.1 GCA_011522915.1 Methanobacteriota archaeon | reverse complement strand
GTTGAATCTTTGAAAACTCCGAGGTCAACCCCGAACTTTTCTTTTAGACCCATATCTCAACGGTGAAGTGGTAAAGTTATCAAAGTCTCGCAAAATCTGTGTTGTCAATCAATTGAAAACTGTTTTCTTTTTTCCAGCCCATAATACAAGGCGGAAGCAGATAGCACCAACAATCAAACCAACAGCAGCACACAAATACAACCAAACCGCTTCATCTGCACCTGCAATTGCAGCATCGATTAGAACGTAGAGAAGTAGAACTCCAGATACGGCTCCAATTGCGCCGCTAATACCAAATCCTGCGGCAAGCATTCCCACTTTCTGAAGGAAGTTCACGCTCTTACGTAGACTATGTCAGTGATAAGGCTTGAGGGAATAATTTATCCGGCGTGCTCTAAATCACGGGACATCGTATACATTCGATATATTGCATCGTTGTCTATTAGCCAGTTTACAACATCCATTGGGATTGAAGCCTGCATTACCTGTTTCTGGGCCTCTGTTTCGTAAACTGTTGATAGCATTTTTAGAGTCGCCCTTACTCTCCATCCTTCGAAAGATTCACGATTTTGCAAATCAACCCAAAAAACCGGAAAATCTGAATTTTGATACAATTCTTTAGTTTGTTCATCACTGGTCACTAAGACTCCCTCTCCGTGATATTGTGTGGCATGTTCAACCCAATTTGGGGGGTCATTAATGTCTGGGATTTGAACAATTTCTGCCTCTCTATCACCAAGCCATTGTCGTATCATTTCTTCTCTTTCATCCGCTGTCCAAGGATTATTCATACTTGGTTCCGCTTGGCTTGAACCAATCGCAATAGTAGTAGGACCATTCGCTAGAGCGGCTTCAACTAAGATTGCATGACCTTTGTGGAAGGGTTGGAACCTACCTAGCACAATATGCATGAAAATCACTCAAAGTAAGATGATACGTCTAGGTCAGGTAACTCAAGACCAAAATCATTGAAACAGGATATCATTCTCTTACATCCTTCAATCATTTCAGAAACCGGTGTTTCACCCATACTACCTACCCTGAACATTTTGCCTTTCAGATGGTCTTGCCCTCCGATGACTTGTGTTGAATATACATCCTTTAGTCTACTGCGCCAATCATCATTGACTCCTTCGGGGTACAGTATTGCAGTGACCGTTGTGGAGCGGAAGAATTCATCTGCAAGAAGTTCAAATCCTAAATCCAAGAATAGCCGTTGAACGCCCTTCGATAGCATCTTACACCTTTCCCATCGCTCTTCCAATCCCTCAGTTTTGAGAGTTTCAAGGGCTACGGCCCATCCCATAGCTGGATTAATCGCTGGAGTCCATGGTGTTTGATCGTCATCACCTTTCTTGATTGCAGGCAAAATATCTAGGTAAAATGTCGGATTGGAATCCTCTTGGTTTCTAATTGCAACACAGCGGTCGATAAAACGCTGATTGACTGCTATTGCTGCAATCCCACTAGGACCTGCTGTACATTTTTGAGCACCAACTACAACAGCTTCCGCATTCCATTCGGCTGGATGAACAGGTAGTCCACCCACACTCGTAATACCATCGAGAATGAAAGCAACTCCATGACGTTGACACATTTCGGCTAATTCAGCTGCGTCTTGAGTTATTCCTGTTGATGTTTCATTGTGACAGATTGCAAGAGCTTCCCAATTCCCTCTAGCAAGTTGTTCCTCGATTTCACCAAAATCGAAAGCCCGCCCCCATTCATATTTTAGATGCTTGACATTACAAAACCTTGCTCCCATTTCAGCAACTCTTTCACCAAACTTACCATTTGTTGGTACTAACACTCTGTCATTCGGTCTGAACCGATTTGCCATCACCATTTCCATTGCTGCCGTACCAGAACCAGATACTACGATTACCTTGTAACCATCCTCACCAGCCCATGATTCATTTTTCCTTTTGTCAGAGGATGGTGATAGATTAAACGCATATCTCAGCCCTGAATTCAGTCTTGCCATGACGTCGCGGAATTCAGAACCTCTCGCAGTAATTGCAGGAGTTGCCAATGCTTCCAAGCACCCTTGGTTCATTCGTACCGGCCCTGGTACGAGAAAGCAATCGCCTTCGTGGCTCATGATTGGGCCTGTGCGCGCCCAGTTCAATAACTGCACTACAAACCGTGTTTGTCAAGAACCATGAGCAATTGGGAGTATTCATGCTGACTGTTGGTGTCGCCATGCTTCAAGGCGCTCGCCACGAGCACATGTATTCCCTAGGGAAGGCTGCAGAAAATCTCGGGCTCAAAATAACTATTCGCGAACTCAGAAAATCAACTGACGTAGAAGGTGTGGACGCAATTGTGTTACCAGGTGGAGAATCCACAGCAATGAAAATTGCCAGTCGCTCAGAAAAATTATACAGTGAAATTTGGAATAAGGTAAGAAACCATTCCATGCCTGTCCTAGGAACATGTGCTGGAGCCATTTTACTCTCGCAACAGAGGTTGATTGAAACCGAGATAGAAAGAAATGCTTTCGGTAGACAGAAAGATAGTTTCCAATCAAAAATACGAGTAAATATAGGAGAAGGGAACGAATTTCAAGGAGTTTTCATTCGTGCACCCAGATTTTTGAAGGGAAGCAATTGTCCAGTAGCATGGCTAGATGAAGAAGTCGTAGGGGTGTTAGAAGGGAAAGTTATGGCATTGACTTTCCATCCTGAATTAACAGAAGATTACCGATTTCACGAGTGGTTATTGACAGAAGCAAAGGAAACAAAGTAATTTCATTACACCGCTTAATTCAAACCAAAGATATGGGAGCGTATATTCGTGCAACTACAGATGGCAACCGAGATATCTCCACCTGAAGAGGGTGAAGCAGAGGGTTGTATTCAATGTCAAATGGGAAGTAAGTTAGTTCTCTTTGTAACCGGTAAATGCCATTGGGGTTGTGATTATTGTCCACTCTCCGATAACAGAAGAGAAACACCTGATATGTTCGCAAACGAAAGAAGATGCTCGAATTTTGAAGAAGTGATTCAAGAAGGCAGAGCGATGAGAGCAACTGGAACTGGGATCACAGGAGGAGACCCTATGCTTGATTTTGATAAAACAGTTGAAGCAGTAAGAGCACTGAAGTCTGCTTTTGGAAAAGAACATCACATTCATTGTTACACTTCAATTCCAATAAAACCTGAGCAAGCAAAAGAACTTGGAGATGCTGGCTTAGACGAATTGAGATTTCATCTGCTAGACCTAAGTCTTGATAGATACAAAGAATCTGTAATTGCTTCAGATTCTGCTGGGATTTGCGTAGGGATTGAATTACCAGCAGAACCGGATAAAGAGGAAAAACTCATGCAACTCCTGGAAGAATTAAACCACTCTCCAGTTCAATTTCTCAACCTCAATGAGTTAGAGATAACAATTGGAAATCAACAAAACATGGATGTTAGAGGATTCAATTTGGCAGGGGGAATCACTGCCGCTGCAGAGGGTTCTGCAGCGCTAGCCTTACGCCTAAAGAAGGCGGCAGAGGGTATGGATTTCCATGTTAAATTCTGCACTTCAAACTACAAGGATGCTGGTCAATTAAGAAATCGATTCAGAAGGAGAGGAGAGGCAACTCTGAGGCCTTACGAAATTCTTTCCGATGACGATACTATCCTGTTTGGAGCTATTCCTTGCCCTCTAGAAGATGCGTCTGATGACGTCAAGGAAATTGCAGAAACACTGGGATTGCTCGATGGTTGGATAAGATATGATGCCTCTAACCAAAGAATCGAGATTCCACTTTCTGCAGCAGAAGATGTTGCGGAACACCTCAATGTACCTGTCCAAATGATTGAGGTTCATCCAACCCATGATAGATTAGAAGTCGGTGTAGTCCATCTTAACGAACTCAGGTAAATGGCTTCAAACTGAGGTTTATACTAACCCAACTACAAAAAACTCCAATGCCAGTGGACGTTATATGGTTCAAGAAGGATCTACGGGTCCGAGACCATCAGCCACTGATTGAGGCAGCGAAATCGTGTAATAATCTGTTATTTTTATTCCTAGTCGAACCGGAGAGGCTAGAACTTGAGGACACCGATCATATTCACATCGAATGGGAATTGGATAACGCTGAAGAATTAGCAAAATCACTCGCAGCAATCGGCGGCCACCTTCACATTAAATTTGAGAATGCAATTAGGGCACTACAATCTTTTCACGAAGAATTTGAAATTGGTAGAATCTTTTCACATCAAGAGACTGGAAACTCTTGGTCATATCAAAGAGATCTCCAAGTGAAAGAATGGTGTAATTTGAACAAAGTTGAATGGTTGGAGTTCCCAACCAATGGAGTAATAAGAGGATTAACCGATAGAGACCTCTGGAAAAAGAAACGTGACTCTAGAATGAGAATTGAACTTCTGGAACCTCCGAATCTAGAGAGCAGGTCTGTTCCAAATCCAGACATATTCGACCGAACATCAATCGGATTGAATCCCAGAAAACTTTCCTTTAATCGAGAACCGGGAGAAAGTGCAGCAGCAACTCGTTTAGCGGATTTTCTAGGACACGAAGCAAAGAATTTCCAATGGGGAATATCCAGTCCTGTAAATGCAGTGAAATTCGGTTCAGGCTTATCTCCATACCTCACCGTGGGCGCAATCTCAATGCGCAGGGTCGTCCAAACAACGAATGACAGAATCCATGAAATTAGGACTAAACCAGATATTGTTTCCGATGCAAAAATGTGGTTGAAAAGTCTAGCATCCTTCAGGAAGAGATTGGCTTGGAGATGTCACTTCATTCAAAAATTAGAGATGGAATCAGACCTCGACCTAGTAGCTCAGAACAAAATAATCGACTCGAATTTGAACCGAGTAATGGATGAAGAGAGGTTCATCAGATGGAAAACTGGGACAACAGGCTGGCCATTCCTTGATGCTTGTATGCGACAATTGGCTAGCACAGGATGGATAAATTTCCGAATGCGAGCAATGATTATGTCTGCTGCATCATACAATCTATGGCTTCCATGGAGGGACGCTGGCTGCCATCTAGCAAAGCAATTCATCGACTATGAACCAGGAATACATTGGTCGCAAGTTGGAATGCAATCGGGAACAACAGGAATAAACACGATTAGAGCGTACTCAATGACTAAACAAGGTAAGGACCAAGACCCTGAAGGAGATTATATTCGAAAATGGATTCCTGAACTCTCAATGGTTCCAACGAAATATATTCACGAACCCTGGAAAATGCCGATTGAAGTTCAAGAGAACGTTTCCTGTCTAATAGACACGCAATATCCTTCACCGATTGTCGATGAAGTCACAAGTAGAAAAGAAGGTGTGAATAGAAGTTATGCTGCTAGGTCTACAAAGGAATCGAGGACTCAAAGCAAACTAGTATTGCAAAAGCACGGAAGCAGGACTAGGCCTAGAAAGAGAAAGGCGAAGAAAGACAAATCTGTGCAACAAAAGTTGTTCTGAAATCACTGGTCAGAAGCAACTACTACTCTCGCTGGAATCAAAACCCTGTCCTTGTACATGTATCCCGCTTCCAACTCATCAATTACTTGGTTTGCTGGGAAGTCATCAGATGGCGG
>WTIA01000019.1 GCA_011522915.1 Methanobacteriota archaeon | reverse complement strand
ACTCTTCGAGAGAATGTGATGGGAATCCTGGCACAGTAACGTAGACTGGCTCGCAATTTTCTAGGGCTGTTGCGCTGGCAGGCATTTCATTGATCTCTATATCTCCCATTTTGTACCCAACACAGATATTGATTTCATCTAGGCCTCCTAGAACATCCAGTTTCGTAAGCGCTATTTCTGTAAATCCATTTACACGAGTAGAATGACGCATGACTACAGCATCGAACCATCCGCATCTCCTTCTTCTTCCTGTCGTAGTTCCAAATTCGTGACCTACCTGTGTTAGGTGTTCCCCAACTTCATCGTATAGTTCGGTAGGCATGTGCCCGTTTCCAACTCTTGTAATGTATGCCTTGGTAATTCCAATGACGTTGTCTACATGACCTGGGTGAATTCCTGCACCATGTGTAGCATTTCCTCTAGAGGTAACTGATGATGTAACGAACGGGAATGTTCCTTGGTCGATGTCTAGCAAACATCCTTGTGCACCTTCTAGAATAATTCTCTCTCCCATCTTCAAAGCGTTATCGAGTAAAATTCCCGTATCGGTTATCGCACTTCCATATCTACTTTGAATCCAGTTAACCTGCTCTTTGAGTTCTTCTGCTGTAACTCTCTGTCGGCAACCCGCATGCTCCAGTGAATTATTTTGACGTTCTGCCATTTCTTTAAAGTCGCAATATGGAAGGTCTGCAAATCGCAATCCAACTCTGTTTATCTTATCTGCATACGATGGGCCAATTCCTCTTCCAGTAGTTCCGATTTTTTTGTCTAGGCCATCGATGTAAGTGTGGTATGGAAGGATGATATGAGCTCTATTCGATATGAATAAACGTTTTCCAGTAGGGTCTTTGCCTCCACCTTCAACCCAGTCGTTGAGTTCTTTATCCAACACCCATGGGTCAATGACCATGCCGTCACCCAAGACAAGACCGCACTCTTCTCTTGTTATCCCCGAAGGAAGTAAGTGGAATTTCAATACTCGATCGCCGAGAACCACAGTATGTCCAGCGTTATTACCGCCTTGGAATCTAGCAACCCAGGTGGCAGATTCAGCCAGCCTATCTACGAGTTTTCCCTTACCTTCATCTCCCCATTGGGACCCGAGTACTACTGTTGCAGGCATGCTTCTCAATCAGTGGGCATACCATATAGTGCATGAACTATCCGCCTCGATTATTTCCAGAATTTTCTAAACCTCTCATGTTAGAACTGAGATTGTAGTAACTTTTCATAGGGTGTAATTTTGATTGAGATAATGCATAAAATGCTGGGGTTTAAATAAGGCGGGAGCACACAACTATCGTTGGCACAGGTAAAAGGATGAATTCCACGTAGTCCGGCGTAAAATAGCAGGGGAATCCTACGCTAAGTTTATATCCTAGTGCCATAACTATACAACTCGGAGTTGAGAACTATGGCGTACGAAGACGAAAATTGGACCGAAGCAGAAACTAAGAACAACGCACAGCGCAACAATATCTCACGTAAGGGACTAGCTGGCAGCAGGCCTCAACGCAGAGTGGTCGACGGTCACACCAAACCTTGTGTGGAATGTGGAGTTTTGGATTGGCAAAGTGATAACAGTCGAGGAGAAATCTCCTGTGGTGGTTGCGGCCTTGTTGTTGAAGAAAATGTAATCGACCCAGGTATTGACTGGACTAATCACGACAACGCAACCGATCGCTCAAGAATTGGTGCGCCCACCACTCACACTCTTGCTGACAAAGGCTTGAACACAAGCATAGCCATTTCAGATTTGACTTCCGGTGCTGCAAGTCGCCATGGTATGTCTGCAAGAGCGCGCAGAGACTGGCGTCGCAGAAGAGTCATGGATGAGCGCAGTAAAACACGCGCTAGCCGTGCTCGCAACCTAGTCAAGGCTAACCAGATGGTTAGAGACAAGTCTGGCTTACCCAAATCAATGCAAGAAGAAGTTTGCAGATTGTACAAAATACTCTCACACCAAGGGTTTGTTACCGGACGTTCAATTGCAGGTGTAACCGCTGCATGTACCTACCTTGTTGCTCGCAGAGAAGGTGTTCCTCGCCAAATCCCAGAAATTTGCGAAACCTTCCAAGTTGATGAAAAAGAATTGTCCCGTATGATTCGCCACATATCTCGCAAGTTCAACATGCACAAAATCTCGTCACCATCAGACTATTTTGGTCGTTTCTTGAGTGATTTGAAACTTCCACCACGAATTTCCATGCAAGTCGAACACCTTTGGTCTACGTTGAAACCACATGTGGATTTGTGGCAAGGCAAGAAGCCAATGGGCGTCGCAGCGGCGCTAATTTACAAAGCTGCGGCTGAAAGTGGTCACAAGAGAACCCAAGCAGATATATGCAAAGTTGCTAACGTGTCTGAGGTTACTCTCAGACAACTCAACCGTGTTATTGAGACACTGTTCAAGAGACTTGGCGAAGCCGACCAGAATTGAAGATATATTCATTTGATTGGTAAATACCCGACGCAAACATGAGCCGTGATACCAACCGCGTCCAACGCAAAGTTAGGATACCATCCAGCAAGCGTAAGAAATCAAGCGCTAAGAAGGAGAAAAAGCCCGGTGAAATTCCGTGTGGAATTTCCTCATGTGATGGCCATGCAGACAAGCACCTAGGTGGGAGATCTCTCAGTCAAGAAAACGCAATTGACTCTTGGGGCGAAGGTGGATTCACTGTTAGGAAAAATCGAGTGAGAGTTTGCAAATCATGTTACAAAGTCTGGAAGAAGGACAACAAAGATGACGCTAACGCTCACTATTGATTCACTTTCACTTTCACTCTAAGTGTGCTAGAAATGAATGTACACCTGCGGCTACCAATTCAGTTGTCATGAGACAAATGAGAACCGTAATTCGCTCGATGCTGACAGCCGATGGAAGCGTTGTGGCAATGGATGATGCAGCAATAGTTTGGAAACCAAGAGATGGTAGACAAAAACGTGTAAAATTAGATGCAAGGGCTAGCGTCCTTCTAGGACTCATTGGCCCTATGGGAATGGTAGATAGAGTAATTGTTGGAGACGAATATGGTGGAGTTAACTTCATTTCATTATCAACAATGGAATTAGTGGACAAATTCGTAGTTGGCAACTCTAAAGTCAGATCACTATGTGCTTCTTCTATCAGTGGAGAGAGCATTTTAGTCGGTTGTGAAAATGGTTCAGTATTCATGGTCGGAAGAAACGTTCCGAACAGGGTCGTGAATTTATTTGAATTAGACGGGCCAGCTTCTGCCTTGCGGATAGTAGGTCAAGATTTGCACATTCAGCAGGGCTGGGAACGCAAGGTTGTTGCTTGGAATGGTCAGAACTCACTGCTTGTCGCCTAGTTTTTCCTTTTCCAAAAGAGGCCAAGGCGGTTCAGATGTCAAAAAGTAAGCAGTTCTAGCGGGCCTAGGCCAACTTCGAGGGACTTCTCCATTATTTTCTTGGCATTCTTCCAAGAACTGAAGGTGTTGCGTCAATACATCAGATATCCGCATTTCACCTTTTATTGCCGGTCCTCTAGCCGGAACTATGCTCCTTGGAGATAAGTCTTGTATTGTTTTCAATGATGTAATCAATTCGGGCAAACTACCACCCGGCATGTCCCATCTTGCTGGGGAATCGGCGCGTGGTATGGTTGGACCGGCAACTAGAACACCTCGTTTTGTTTCAAAATATCCCATTCCATCACTACAATGTCCAGGAAGAGAGATAGCAACAATTTCACCGTCTCCTAAATCAAATGAGTCACCTTGAGATATAGGCTGACATTCAGTACTAGGCATGTCTGAATCGTATCTGTTTGCCCATGTTGAGTAAAAATCACCAGTCTCTAAAACAGATATGGCATCACTATGGATGTAGATTGGTATATCTCCGTTTTCTTGAGAAATATGCTTGGCGCCACCTGCAAATGGATAACGTCTACATGTAAGCAAAATGTTGTCCAAGCTTTTATTGGAATCTTCACCTCTGTTAAGATGCCCGGAAATTCTCTCAACTTGTAGCATTTGGTACCAAGTAGTGCCTGCATCAACCAATAAATTGCTCGTGCTACCTGAAAACACGACTGCGTTAGCGTCATGGTGAATTCCAGGTAACCTGATTATTCGCATTAAGACTCCCAAGAGGTCTCAGTGCTTCAAACAGTGGGTGAATCCCACACGGTTTGGGTTAAATACAGGAAGTGGGTCGGCGGGATATGGCTCGATTCCCTGAAGCTGAAGCACGATTGCTTCACGTGAGGATTTGCATGAAGTGCAATGCTCGAAACGCTATGCGTGCCAAATCTTGCCGCAAGTGCAGTTACAAAGGACTACGTCCTAAAAATGTAGAGCGAAAGGGCGCTTGATTACAATCCTAAAATTGGCATGATAAATGCCATTGGTCCACCGATTAGTGTTAGTGGAATAACTGCTGGCCACAAGAATACCAGCAGAGGGTACTTTCTAGTTACCCACACTTTTTCTACACCGTTTTCTTTCAACTTTGCAATATCTGCAAGCAACTTCTCTCTTGTTGGAGTTTTTCGAGGTGCTCTGGTACTGTGCACAATTTTCTTTTCACCACTAGGCATTTCAGCGATAGAAGACAATAACCAAACATGACTTTCACTTACTTTATCGATCATCATTTTTTCAGCGTGCCAAATTAATTTCAGATTAGTGTTGCCATCTTTGAGATTTTTAATTACCATTATTATCGGTAAAATGAGGAATGACAATCCTCCCCAAACAAGTAGAGCGATGGCAGGCGGCATTGCAATTGTTGTAGAATCCATCGTTTCAGGAAATTGAATTGGAATACTACTCCAAGATGGCACTAGTATTGAAACCCACATTAGGCCCTTACAATCGGCTCCTCCATGTATAAGTCTCATTCTCCAGGCAATATCAACCAACATTATTGGGATAAAAACAGCGAAGGTTGACCACCAAAGTGTTGCACCTTTACTAGCTTCTCCTGAAATAACTGCAAGTATTGATTCATCGGTATGAGATATAAGACCTTGAGTAATTCCAGCAATACCGATTGCATACCAAAGAGTTACCATAATATCTATGCCGCTACCTGATTTGATGTCTTTCAAGGTAGGCCTACCTATCACTGCAATTGAAGCATAGGCAACAATACCTGCTGCGGTGGCAAATACATACCAATCAGCCTCTTGGTTTAACAAATCGAGTACCCAAAGGAAAATTGCAGGTTTAGACCATGTAATCCAAAATTCGTTCGCAACCCTTCTGTCCTTGTGGTCGAGCCATGCAGCGATTCCTAATGCCCAAATCAACACGATTAGGCGGGTCCAAGAAATAACCTCTGCCGAATCCATGTAAGACGGGTGGCGGCAATCAACTTAAAGGAGACACTCTTGAGGGAGGCGTGCGCAGGACTTTGTGCAGGTGTATATTATGTCCGACATTGAAACGAAGTTGGGGCAAATTGCCACAGTAATCAATCAAATTGATGATCCTAAAGTTCCTAGAAATATCCGCAAGGGAGCAAAAGAAGCTTGCGAGCAATGGTTGCTAAACAAATCTAAAGAAATGGATATCCGGATTGCAATTACTCAAGCAAAGTTGGAGGAATTGTACGAGGATCCAAATATACCCCCTGAATTTGGAACTTTAATTCTAATGATAAACACAGAGCTAGAGAAGATACTTAGAGAAACACTCTGATTACTCTTCTTCAGACTCATCTTCAAGAACTTCAAACAGGTTCTCAAGTTGTTTCCTAACTTGTTTGGATATCTTGCCTTGGGAGATAAGTTGTCCCAACTCAGAGAAATCAGGTCTTTCGGCCACAGCGCTTAGAATGAATTCTACCTCATCGGGGCGGGCTCTTCCACGCTTTAGTATGGTCTGTACTGCGGACCTGGCAGATATTCGAGAAACCTCCTCGTCAGAGACTCCCAATGCTTGTTGTAACTTGGCGAGTTTGTGATATTCGCCAGAAGATAGGTTGCCATCTTTCAGCGCATCTTGCCAGGCCTCTTCCAAGGTAGGTGCTCTTTCTGAGAGCATAATCGCAAGTGGTCTTGTCTCTTCGATATTTTCAAGAACAATTTTGACAATAGCAAATAGTGGAACTGCAAGTATCATACCAAGGATGCCCCAAAGCCAGAAAGAAAATGCAGTAATCAATAACAAAACGACGGGCGATAAATCTAGTGCTCTACCCGCCCATTTTGTTTCGATGTAATTACCCCATACCTGTTGGTTTACCAGCAATAAAATAGTCAAAACAAGTAATCCAGTTGGTGTAAGTAAAATTAGTCCAAGTACTAGAGGAGGTATCGTAGCAATTAGTGAACCAATGTATGGCACATAATTGAGTACAAATGTCATTACAGCCCACACAAACCATAGGTCTATGCCAAACATTGCCATAATTATAGCAGCTATTGCAGCACTACCTAAACCACAACCTGTTTTTACGATAAAATATGTATTGATTCCCTCTTCAATTTGGGTTTGAATAATCGCTACTCTTTCCGAAGCACCGTCAGGCCAGGCTCTCTCTATTCTACCCGGAAGTAAATGTGCTTCAAAAATAATGAAAATCAAAAAGAATAGAACCGTTATGCTGGTAGTCACAAATGTCCCTACTTCACTAACAACTGCAGTGACCAAGTCAGTCGCACTTCCTCCCGAACCAATACCTAGGCTTTCCAAATCTCCTCCAACTGTGCCTGTATCTTCTTTGATCGATTCTTTTATCGCAGGGCCAATTACAGGCACGTTTTTCAACTTCTGCCACTTATCGTTCAATTTGTCATTATACTCTTCTTGTCGCTCTTCATCCTCAATCAATCCTTGAGCCTGTGTCCACGCAAAGAAGGCGGTTGAAATCAAAATAAGAATGAATAACAAAAGAGTGGTTAGATATGATAGAAGTACTGGAAAGTTATTCTTCGATAGCCAGTCAGCACCCGGCTTCAATACAAAATAGATACCCATCGCTATGAAAAATGGTTTTAGAACAGTTTCGAGATAAATCATCGCCAAAACAAAGACAGTCATCAGTATTGCAGCGTGCGAAAACGTTGCAATTCTTCTGTGGAATGAATGATTGTCAATCAGGTTGGCATTCTCTCCCATATTGCGGGACAGAAATTTCCAATACTTGAGTTATTCAGTAAAATAACATAATCTTTGAAATCCCTTTCTGGGTTGGATTTCATTATCACGAGACGTGGCTTGTAGGTGATATCTCTGGGGTTAGCCTGTCAATTACTGCAGATAATCTCTCCACAAGGCTCGTCTTCATATCTCCCTTGAGTAATGCATGCTCCATCACCTCATCAAGGGTATCAACGGCTATTACCTCAATGCTTTCGAATTGCTGGTCCAAAAGAACGTCTTGTGCATTTGCTCTTGGAATAATTACCGTCTTGATTCCAGATTTTGCTGCGGATTCAATTTTCGCAGTAACTCCTCCAATCGGTAGTACTTCGCCACGCACGGACAAACTTCCAGTCATGGCTAGGTCCTGTCTAATTGGAATGTTTTCTAAAGCAGATATAATTGCAGTAGCAATAGTAATCGATGCAGAATCTCCGTCTACACCGTGTGTATCGACGAACTGAATGTGAATGTCATAATCAGAAACGTCTTTTCCAGTTAACTTCTTGATTACAGCACTGACATTGGTTACACTTTCTTTTGCCAGATCAGACAAACCACCTGTTGCCAATACTTTGCCTCCACCACCTAGAGATGGTGTAACTAGCGCCTCGACAGGTAGCATAATTCCACTGTAATCCGATAGTCCTGAATCGGCACCTAGAACGGCGAGACCGTTCACACGACCGATTCTATTGCCGGAATTAACTACCAATGAGTACTCTTGTCTTCTCTCAATCATCCTATCTGCAACTTGTTGCTCAAGTGGCTTAGCGATATTTCTTGCAGCAAGCACGTGTCTTGATGTTGTATATTCTGCACCTTCTTCACAAGCAAGGTCTCCTGCAATACGAACAAGACCTCCTAGTTCGCGTAGTCTGAGTGATAGTTTACCACGGCGACCGGCCCTTCTTTGAGCTTCTCTTAGTATCACAGAAACTCCAGTTCTATCGAAGTGCGGAATTTCTCTTGATGTCCCTAGGTCTCTTCTTACTTCTTGGGCGATAAATCGGATTAGCCTACGCCTGTTTGCTGTTGTGTCAGGCATGTGGGAATTGACATATACCTCGTAACCATATCCACGGATACGGCTGCGTAGTGCAGGGTGCATGCCTTGGATAGCATCTAAATTTCCTGCAGCGATTAGTACGAAATCACAGGGGACGGCCTCTGTCTTGGTTAGGGCACCGCTAGAGCGCTCTGAGCGTCCTGATATCGGGAATGCGCGCTCTTGCATTGCTGTAAGTAGAGCTTGCTGTTCTTCTAGCCTTAGTAGATTAATTTCATCGATGTAGAGAACTCCACCATGCGCTCTGTGTATTGCACCTGGCTCTACTCTTTCGTGAGCGGGAGTTTCCATACCACCGCTTTGGAATGGGTCGTGTCTAACATCACCAAGTAAGCTACCCGACAAGGTTCCTGTTGCGTCTACGAAAGGAGGAGGATCTTGCCCTTGATGTTTGACTAACACCTTTGGAATCCTTGCTTCATCGGCTCCACCCATTCTGGACCGAAGGAACATGTAACCAAACATCAATAGCAGCATTCCAAACAGCAGGGTAAGAATATCTCCACTTTGAATTGCGACTACTGCGAGTAAGAAAGCTATTGCAACGAAACCAATCATCAGCATTTTTTGGCTCTTTTCTCGCTGGATTCTGACCGCTTCTTTCTGGCTTTTGACAATTCTGTCGCCTCTTCCAGCAGGTACTGTTCTTACTCTAGGTTCGTTTTCGTCGTCATCGTTTGGATAGCAGAGGATGTCTTCGAGTTTGTCTTGAGGTAGGAGTTCAGTCATTGACCTTGCAAGCATAGATTTGCCAGTCCCAGGGTCTCCAATCATCATCATGTGTCTGCGTTGTTCGGCTGCTTTTCGAATAACGACCGAACCAGCTTCCTGGCCGATGACTTGATCGACCAGTCTCTCTGGAATTGGTACATCTTCAGTGGAATTGAAGTCAATACTTCTAACCCATTCATCTACAGGAGTGTCGTTCAACTCGATAGTTTCGGAGGGTTCGGGACTCCAAACTGTGACCATTACCTCTTCTTCAGTGGAGGTAGTTTCCTCCTCATTTGAAGGGGATGAATCGGGTATTTCCTCTTCGGTCACAATTACTCCTCGCACATGCTCCATTTTAGGCGTTTGGCAAACACCATAGGAGTTTGCTCGCTTAATTTAGTGAAATTCACTGCTGGTACTGGTGGCCGTAATACGCCCACTGCTCCATTGTCCAACCTGCTGGAAGTCCACCAGGTGGTAGTGGAGGTGCTCCAGCAGGAACCTCTGGTGCTACTGCTGGTGCAGGAGCCGCAACAGGTTGTTGGAAAATTTCCTGAGCTCCACCGTACATCGAGTTTGCCACGGCGTCGTTTGCTGGTAATTGATTTGCCCAGTCAACGACTTGCTCTTCATTGCCTCCGTTACCTCCTCGCATGAACATTAGTCCAGCAAGTAGGGCTGCGATGATTACTCCAATAACGATAGCAATCACAGTTAGGTCGAGACCTGATTCGCTGGAATCATCGGTGTTTTGTCCAGATGATTGTTGTTCGCAGGTGGTAAATTCACAGGCTTCTTCTCGGTCCTGTTCAAGAGAATCAAGTTCTGCAACAGCATCATCATATGCTGTAGTGCCCTTCTCTAATTCTTCAATCTGAAGTTTCATTGTCTCGATTTGCGCTTCAAGTTCCTTTACTAGTTCAATGACTTCTTCTTCAGTCATTGTATCTGGACCTGGTGCGTAATCTTCTGCAATGTACTTCTGGTCATTTTCGTTCTTGTATTCGAACTTGTCACCGTTAGATGCTTGAGCTGTAATCTTTAGCAGTTTGATGTAATGGAATTGTCCCATACCGTTGTCATCGATCTGACCGTTCACCGGGTCGAAAGTCCAACCTGCACTCTTCATTGTGATGTCGTGGTCGAACACTTCGTTGAACATGCAGTATTCTGGGTTGCATGTCTGCCAAGTGGAAGATATCGATGTGATTGTCACATCGTCCTTGTTGAGGAACATTGTTACCTCTGGAACCTCTCCAACATAGACGTTGGATACGCTAACAGAAACATCAGCGTCAGGGCCGTTTCCTACTAGAAGAGGTAGGCTGTCGTAAACATCAACCACTATTGTGTAGATGTTGGAGTCATACCTGTCCTCAGTTTGAATGGTTACTGTTTGCAGCCCTGGGGTTTCCCAGATTAGTGTTAGAGTGTTATCTAGGAAACTGACACGTGCTGCGCCTGGTACTGGGTTTGATGCAGTAACTGTGACTTCATTCACATTTCCATCAACATCTGAAAGTATTTCGTTGAGGAATATGACCTTCTGAGTGTTTACCTTCAGTCTCATATTTTCATATTCTGAAAGATCTAAGCGAGGTGCATCGTTGATAGGGTTAATTGCAATGGTGATTAATTGGTCTGAGTACTGTTCACCATCACTTGCTCTAATTGTGATTGTTGTCTCGCCGTTGATGTCATCATCGGTTGTTTCGTAATTCAAAGTGAAACCGTTTAGTGATACGTCTAGCAGTTCTGGGTTTGAATTTTCAACGATTGCGAGTACTAAGTCTTCCGTTGCTGCAACATTTCCATTGTCATCAGTGTCCGATAGGTATGGTAGTAGGTATAGAGAAGCAGATGATGCTTCATCGACATATTGCTTCTCAACTCCAGCCCACCGAGGTTGTCCGTTTTCGATGACGTTGAATAACAGGGTTCCAAATGCAGTATCGGTTCCGTCGTTTACTGCGATTTCAACACCTGATGCTGTAGGTTGTCCGTTTACATATCGGATGTTCTCGAAATAAACTTCTATTTCCTGTGTGTTAGGGTGCCACGCAACAAAGTTTTGACTGCTGCTGGTGATGGTTAGTTGTGATAATTCTGTTTCAGCATCGTTGATGTTGTTTATCACTGAAACCTTTGTTGATGTTTGTACCTTGACGGTTTGAACAGGCTCTGAAGTGATTACAGGCATTGCGTTCTTCAGAGTAAACCCTCTTTCGGTAATCTGCCAATCGCTTGTCTGCATTCTAGAATCAATCGCTCTAATGCGGATGTCATAATCTCCCGCACCCATGTTCATGTCTGGCTTGACCAGGTATTGGCGGTGTTCGTTGGAAGTTCCTTCTTGGAAGACTTCTTCTCCACCTACAATCATGTCTCCTCCAATCCACTGGTCCATTCCTGTCGGTGAAACTTCGACATCGAAATTGAAGAATGATGTGTTTGTATCAACACCATCATTGAAAGTTGTCTTTGCTTCGATTAGGAAGTTATCTCCTCTCTCGATTTGGTTGTTACCTATGACCTGAGCCTTTCGTGCCACCGGTATTAGGTCGTGAGGTATAACTTCAGTTGCGTCATTGTTCGCTCCTGATTTGTCCGCCACCAGATTAGAGAGTTCTACTCCAAAGGTTGTTTGGTAGGCATTTGATGGTAGGTTTGTTGTGTCGATTTGGCCACTGAATGTTTGTGTAGCTCCATTCGATGCAAAGTTAGCAAGAGTTTGTGTTGAACCAACGTATGTCTTGACATTGTTTGCTTTGTAATAGAATCTGACATCGCCACCGTCTGTGTAAGCATCAACACCGTTGTTGACTATTGTTGCTTCAACATCCAACACGTCGCCGTTGATGTAACCGCCATTGACTGCACTAGGGTTTGTTGCGGTGAAGGTTTTGACCCCTACATCGATAGTTGGCGCCATGTTTGAATCAGCTGCGGAAAGAACGTTGCGGTGAGTGCTGTGGTCTCCGTCTAGTAGCGCAGCAACTGTTAGGAAGTTGTCAACGGCTGTGTGGCCGCCACCTGCTCTAACGGTAGAGATTGGTACAGACCATGATTTTGTTGCGGAACTACCTGTGGTTAAGGTTACAGATTCGAAACCGTTGTTATTTCCGTTTAGAAGCCACTTCTTCCATACGTGGTGTGGGTTTGGTGAGCCACCGCTGTAGGTTTCAGGAGATGTTTCTTCTGTTACCGCTGCGTACATGAACACAGTCTTGGAACCTGATCCCATGTATGTTGCTGTAATGTCAATGTCCATGTTGTTGCCATTTTGTGACTGAACAATAGTCAAAGCGTAATCATTAGGATTGTTCATGTTTCCACCATTTTGGTAGAAACTGTCGTATGATTGGCCTCCTACTGTGTAGTAAGTTCCACTTGATGCATCACCGAATACAACCGTTGGGTATCCTGACGGGTTGATGTGTTGTCTTCGGTTTATTGGTGAATCAGCTGGCCATCCAGTTGATGCTGACTCCCAGAAAGAGATGTAAGTGAAGTCTTCGGATTGTGTTCCTCCTCCACCATTAGTGCCGTAGAGGTTGTTTAGGTTGTTGGATGATGTTTTACAAGGTCCACACCAATACGCTCCTACATATTCTGCAAAAACGGGGTGCCCAGGACTGTTTGCCTGATATTCTACAGGTTCTTCCTTGAGTTCTACTGTTGTATTTTCATTTTCTGCAATTAATCCTCCAAAGGATGCAAGAATGCTCAAAAGCATTAACCCGACAATAGAGAAAGCTGTCACGCGTATGGCCGTCATGTCTCACCCTTCCAGAAACATGGTATATGAACATGCGCTATAGATGTCAGCACCCCCTTCGGGGGTAATTGCAAAATTAAGGGGAATCCTTCTTGATATATTCCTTCTCGCACAATCATGGCAGAGTATTCGGTACTGATGGAAAAAGAAGGCCGTATTCATGTCATAGAAGTGACCGATGCAACAGTGAAACACAAAGGCCTAGGGGTAATTAATACCGCTGCACTGCTAGATGGAATGTCTATTGGTGATGAGGTATTAGTAGGTCAAAAATATCTCACAATTATGCCATCAAATCTCCCAGAGTTGATCTCGGGAATGGCAAGAAGAGCCCAAACTATTTCTTCTAAGGATGCAGGTTTTTTCATCTCTAAATTAGGTATTGGAGTTGGAGATACAGTTCTGGAAGCCGGATTAGGTTCGGGAGGTCTATCTCTTCATCTTGCTAAAGTTCTTGGAAATTCAGGATGTTTAGTTACGACTGAACCAAGAGATGAACACGCTGAAGTCGGGCTGCTAAATTTAGAAAGGGCCGAGGATTGTTTTGAAGAATTTCCTAAGCACATACATCTTGAAGGGTTGGTCGAAGATGTTGTACCTGATATGGAATTTGATGCTATAATTCTAGATATGCCTGTTCATGCTCCAGCGATTACTGCGTGTAGTCCCAATCTAAAATTTGGCGGCCGAATTGCCTGCTATGCCCCGACTACCTCTCAGTTGGAATCCTGTTGGAAAGCATGCGAAGAATCCGGCCTTACAGTAGAATGGGCTGGAGAATTAATGGAAAGGCAGTGGGGGCTAACCTCAAAGGGTGGAATGCGTCCTGTAAACGGTCCATTTGGACACACTGCTTTCCTGATTGTTGCGCAAAGAAGATGATCATTCTACAACACGGATTCGAGTATCACATTTTGGACAAGTAAATCTGAATGGCGGTTCGCTATCCACTGGAACACCAAGTCTAGCTTCACAACTTGTGCAAGTTACTTTGTTGTACTCGTCAATTCGAACCTCATTTGGCCCTAATGGTATTTCATCTTCAAGTTCTTCTTCCTCTTCGATTTCTGCAGGTTTTCTGAATAATCTCATGTACATTAGTAGCAATCCTGCAAGCGCCCAGCCTGATGAAACAAGAATAATTGAATTCTTATTATTTAGTTCAAATAATCCTAAATCCAGCCCGTCAGGAGACAAGACAGGTCCTGCTACATAGGCTCGCAATTCGGGAGATTCATCGCGGATTGTTTGGCCTAATACTTGACTTACCGAGTGTACGGATAGTACTGCCTCAAAACCATCGAGATTCAATGGAGTAAGCATTAGTCTGAAATCTTGACAACCATTACTGGCTAGTGAATAGGTTGAATTTATTCCAGTCTCTCCCGCTCTGAAGAATACTCCATCCATTTGTGGTTCGTTCTCTCCGATTAGTTCCAAGCTTCCCTCAACGAATGTGTTCGCTTCATTGCAGATTGTTAGAGATATTGTGTGCTGATCGACACTTTTATCGAAAATCAAGTCGTTTTTGTCAAAAGTAAATGAAATCACATCGTCATTCCATGTAGGCTCCACCGTGTAAGATTCGCTGAATGTTACCATCATGTCGGATCTTGAGGCTGAAGTTAATCTGAATGTCAATACCTTAACTCCTGCATTTTCCCCTTCTGGTACAGTGCAGGACCATGGGATTGGAATAGATGACATACTGGGGTCAAGTGTTACCTCTGTATCAACAAGTCCACAGTCAAGTTCCACCGAATTTATTCTCATAGTATCAGTGGAAGTTCCAGTATTTGTTATGATTAAATTTCCAAAAATCGGTTCGCCTGGCTTGGCCTCATCTCGGTCACTCATTACTGTGATTATCCCATCTGCGATGGTTGGTATTACATCGATTACTATCGAATCATGAACGGAAGAATCTGTTGTACTGATGACTGAAACAATCAATTCGATGCCAGAATTGGGGGCTCCTGTTGCAATCTCTTTAGCAGATATTGTTATTGAGTCAGATTCTCCTGCAGCCAATGTCATCGTTAGTTTATCTACGCTAATTGAAAAGTAATCATTCAAATCACTGTTGTTGATATCTGCAACGAAGGTTTGGGTTGATGTTCCAAGGTTGGTCACCATCAGTGTGATGTTTGCATTCCCAAGAGGTGATGCAATAATTCGATATTCGCTAGAATCGATAGAAACCTCATTACGGTCTGTAATTTGCAAATCAATTGTTAAAGATTGACTAATAAAAGCACTCTCAAATGTAATTGTAAACGAATCACTCATTGGTTGCAAAGATTGAGATGCCTGTAAATCAAGTATGACTTCGGAGTAATCGCCAGGTAACAAATTGAACTCATCAAGTCCGCTCAAAACACTAATTCCATTGGGAAGTCCGCTTATCGATGGAGATAGGGATAACTCTCTGGTTCCTTCATTTGTGATGTTCAGAGAAATTGATGAATTTGTTCCTGGTGTAATGATTAATCGGTTGTCGGCGGGTCCGGTAATTATGAATTCAGAAAATTCTCTAACCTCGAATAATCCGCTATTATTCACTAAACCAGTACCACTGTTTGTGGATGAAATCGTAAAGTTCAGTTGTATTTCACCAACCAAAAATGAATCGATAATCACTCCCATAACGACATATTGTGATTCATCTCTTTGTAGAGTAACAGGGTCGGGATTGGTGAACGTGATTCCCTCACTGTCAAGTCCTACAACCGATATGGTGTCAGCTTCGGTTCCGTCGTTTGTAATTGCAATATTGAATGTCTCTAATGTATCCACGTCTAGGGTTACAGAGGTTGGCAAAACCATAGATAGCCCCCATTCTTCTCCAACATAAACGGTAAAGTTGTATACTTCAGAAACGGTAGGATCGTTGTCAAGAGACCCTGTGATGCTTACCTTACACTCATCATTGACGTGAGTGTTGATGCCTGCTGTTACCAAAACATCCAATTCTATTGTAGCTCCCTCTAGAATATCGGTTTGGAGTTCCAAAACTTCAGCAGAGCAGTCGCCATTTTCTACTTCAACGTCCCATGACCAACTACCATTTGCATTTGATAGGCTGGTAACTTCTACTATTGTTGTTGCATTGAGTCCGGGTAATAGTTTGCCAATATTTGTGTGAGATATTGATAGTTCATGTAATGCGGTGACATTCACCACCAGAGTGGTATTGATTGAAAAATTACCTAAAGCACTGGCTGCGAATAAGTCGAACCCGTAATATCCCGGTTCCGCATTAGCAGGCGTGGAAATAATCAGATTTGCTATTCGAGATTCTCCTGGATTCATCATTTCGAATACATCGTCGAGGAATCTAACCTCCCAATTCAAATGAACAGAATGAGACATGAAGCCGCCACTGCCATTTCCTCCCGTTCCATTTCCTCCAGTATTGTTTCCAGTTGTGCTATTTCCACCAGTTCCATTTCCGGTTGAATTGTTTCCCGTGTTATTATTTCCAGAATTGTTTGTGCCGCCACCATTAGTCCAATTTGACCAGAAAGATACCAAGTCTGGGGACTGATCGACTGATAGAAGTAGAGTATCGTTTACGTTACCGTCGTTGGTTACAACAACTGACAAATTCAAATTATCTCCAGGTAGGATTTGAACGAGACCATTGTCTCCAGCAGAAGTCGCATCTAGTCCGGGAAGGTATATTGGAAGAACTGAAAGTTGTACGTCAATCTCGCTAGATACGTTGGCATCAGGTTCAGTAACTTTGATTGTGAGAGTTCCAGAGTTGCTAGGAAGAGCTGTAGTTGCTAACCTAATCACAATTGTTGTGTTGGCGCTAAGAGTTGGAACAACATTGGATACGTTTGAGTCGGTTGGTATGACTTCCCAAACACTGTCAAACCCTGAAACTGTGATTGCATAGGTTTCAATCGACGACCCATTGTTATCGATGGTTAGCGTAATGTTGGTTGCTTCGCCGGGTGAAAGAATAACATGGTTAACGTCGGTAGATAATCCGATTGTTGAGTGCGCACTAGCCATTGGTACAAGAGGTGAAATGGCCATTATGATAACCAAAACCAGTGCATTTACTCTGCGCGACATGGTTATTGCGATTCAATACTGACTTTTCATCCAATCGGCCCTAAGGGCCGACCTAACTCAGTTCTTCAACGAATCTATTTTCGCCTGGTCGAGTTTTTCCCAAGGGAATTCTCCTTCAACTCCTGGCGTTCTTCCAAAGTGTCCACCTGCTGCTGTAGGTGAGTAAATTGGTCGAAGCAAATCAAGTTCATTTGCGATTGATTTTGGTGTGAAGTCGAATACGGAATTAACCTTGGAAGTTAATTCAGAATCAGAAAGTGTTGAGGTTCCAAATGATTCTACTCGAACGCTTACTGGTTTCGCAACTCCTATCACATAGGACAGTTGTATTTCGCATTTTGAAGCAAGACCAGCAGCAACAACGTGTTTAGCAGCCCATCTTGCAGCATAAGCAGCAGATCTGTCAACCTTGGATGGGTCTTTTCCTGAGAAGGCTCCTCCTCCGTGTCTGCCCATGCCTCCATACGTGTCGACGATAATTTTGCGACCAGTTAGGCCTGCGTCGGCGTACGGTCCACCTGGATCAGCGAATCTTCCTGTACCGTTTACAATCAAATTGTAAGGTTCGCTAATTAGGTTTGAAGGGATTGCATGTTCAACCACATGTTTGGTGATCTCAGAGCGGACGAACTCTAGTTCCCTTTCTTCAGAACCACCGAATTGGTCTTTCAATTTATCATCATGCTGAATTGCAATTACGATTGTGTGAACACGGTTTGGTTTATCGTTCTTATATTCGATAGTGACTTGGCTTTTTGCGTCTGGTCTTGCCCAAGGAATTGTGCCGTCGATTCTCGCATTTGTCATCCTTCTAGTAAGCCTTTGAGATAGGGCCGCTGCGAGAGGGAAATATCTCCCCTTCAATTCATCGAAATCTTCTGTTTCTAGGCACGCATAACCGAACATAATTCCCTGATCGCCTGCACCTTGTTCAGAGGTGTTTACTCCTTGGCTGATATTTGCTGCCTGTGCAGTGATTTTTTGAATTACTATACATCTGTCACTGGAGGTAGAATCAAATCCAATCGAGTGTGAATTATAACCGATTTCAGCTGCTTTGTCGCGAGCGATTTTTTCGTAATCAGGATGCTTGCCAGATAGTGTAACTTCTCCAGCAAGGAGAATTATTCCTTGCTCTTTACCACCTTTTACGCTTGTTTCAACAGCCACTCTAGCATTCTCATCGATTGCTAGACAGGCGTCAACAATAGCGTCGCTAATCGCATCACATAGTTTGTCAGGATGCCCAGAGGCAACACTTTCCGATGTGAAAAGGTCCTCTGCCATGTTTTGAGCGCCGTGATTATCCTCTATGAATACTATGTTCTCGCCAGCGATGACTTCATGTCCAAAAGAGTCACGGACCCAAACATGGCGAGAGACACAATTTGGCATCCAACTTCATTCAGAACGCATACTCTTGGTCAAATACAGACTGATGGCGAGAGTTTGACTGGAAGCGAGGTTACTATTTGTGGTTACATGGAAGCAAATAGAGGCAAGGGCAAGATTTGTTTTATGGATTTGAGAGATGGAACAGGCCGTGTACAGGTTTTCCTAAAGCAAGGAGGAGTAAGCGATGAAGAATTGGCCTTAGCACAAGGACTTTCTCGAGAATCGACAGTTCAGATAGTCGGTGAAGTCGCACAAAAGCGACCTCCAAAAGTTGCGGAGGGCGAACCTGTTCCTCCACCATCTTACGAGGTTGTCGCATCAAAATTCACAGTTCTTGCACAGGCAGATACTCCTCTGCCTTTAGGAGTCACAGACACCGTATCGATTGGACTAGATACCCGACTCGACAATCGATACCTAGATTTGCGCAGAGCTCACGTAAATGCGATGTTTACTCTAAGAGCGAGAGTCTTAGAATATGGTAGAGAGCACCTGATTACTGAAGGATTCAAAGAAATTAACTCTCCAAAGATAATTGCATCCGCATCTGAAGGTGGAACAAATCTGTTTCCAATGATGTATTTTGACACTCCAGCATTTTTGTCTCAAAGCCCACAATTGTACAAACAGTTGACTGTGCTTGGAGGGATGGAAAGAGTGTTCGAAATAGGGCCAGCATTCCGCGCTGAAAAACATGATACTTACAGACATTTGAATGAATTTATTTCATTTGATATTGAAGGGGCTTGGATGAACGATGATGACGTGATGTGTGTGCAAGAAAGAATGATTCATCATATTTGGAAAATGGTTGCTGAAAATGACCAAGACCAGATTGACATAATCAATGAATATCGTGCAAGTCAAGGCGAAGAGCCAATCACTGTTGAGGTTCCGAGTCTTCCTTTCCCTCGTATAGAATACTGTGATGCAATCAAGATGATTCAGGATGCAGGGGTAGAAATTTCTTGGGGGGATGATATTGAATCATCTCACTGCGATATAATCGCTGCAAAGTATCCTGGATTCCACTTCTTACCACGCTGGCCAATGTCGATGAAACCGTTCTACATTCACCACATCCCAGGCGAGATGGGTTCAACCGGTGAACAACTTTCACGAGGATTTGATTTGAACTACGGGCGAGATGAAATGACAAGTGGCGGCCAAAGAGAACACAATGTCGATGTTCTAGAACAAAATCTTCGTAACATGGATTTAGACCCAGCGGACTTTGCGTTTTACACAGATGGGTTCCGTTACGGAGCACCACCTCACGCTGGTTGGGGACTAGGCGTGGCAAGATTGTTGATGGTCTTGACAGGTTCAAGAAACGTAAGAGAAACTGTACTGTTCCCAAGAGACAGAAGTAGAGTTACACCTTGAGTTGATTGACGTGGCTGTAGACCGCATGCAGTGGGGTGCAGAAGATTGGCAGTTTGCTGATTTGTATATGCCCGACGAACCATCTCCATATCAGAAGGATGAGGGTGTGCCATGCGTGATGCTAATTCACGGTGGATTTTGGAGGAAAAAGTTCACACTAGATTTGATGGCGCCAATCGCCGAAGATTTAGCAGAGCGTGGAATCGCGGCATGGAACATCGAATACCGTGGTTGGGAGCCCGGAGACGAAGGCGTTTGGATGGATACACTCTCAGATGTGATGCGAGCCTGGGGTCAACTAGCACTTTTGCCTGGAATTGACATAGTGCGCTCGATGATACTGGGGCATTCAGCGGGAGGTCACATGGCGCTGATGATGGCATCTGTAGCAGAAAGAAAGCCTTGGTTGACAATCGCCCAATCGCCAATTGCAGATATTGTGGCTGCCGATCACGCAAAACTATCGGATGGAGGAGATGCCGTAAGACGCTGGATGGGTTGTTCTCCAGAAGGTAATGAAGAAATTTGGCGAAGGGTAAATCCAGTTGATAATCCACCAAAAACCTCAGTTGTAATCATTCATGGAAAATCTGACGAGGATGTACCATGGACCCAATCGGAATCCTATATCAGAGCAATGAAAGCAAGAGGCGTTGAAATTCAGAAAGTTTGGTTGCCGGGCGACCATTATTCTATAATCGATGTCGCAAGTGATGACTGGTTGACACAAATTGAAACCATCACAGATTGGTTGTAAGGTTCAA
>WTIA01000077.1 GCA_011522915.1 Methanobacteriota archaeon | reverse complement strand
AATTTGCTGCCACATCATCTCTAATCGCTTCAGTTTTGATGAATTCTGGCGTTGAGATGAATGCTGAAATTGCTACTGCCCTTGCATTTGGAATTCGCACCGATACCCTTGGATTCACACGTTCATTCAACGCAGTAGATTTGAGGGCTTTATCTTGGCTTGGGGCTTGGATTGATTGGGATTTAATGCGCTCATTTGAGAGTCCACCAAGAAGTCAAGAAGTCCTATCAATCTTCAAACAAGCTCTCAGTGCTGCCTCATTGGAAAACGGCCTGATGCTTGCACCTATCACAAGCATGACAGATAGAGATGCTCTATCTCAAGTAGCAGATTTTTTGCTACCAACCGAGGAGGTTGAAATTGTCGTAGCTTATGGAATCAGAATGTCAAAGGTTATTCTTTCAGCTCGATCTAGAAAGGATTCTATCCATATTGGAAAAATACTGGCGAAAACCTTTGCAAAAGGTAGTGCTGGTGGCCACAAGTCCTTTGCAGGAGGACAGATTCCATTTGATGAATTAGAATGTGAAAACGCAGATGAGGCTATGGAGTCAATGACTAAGATTCTAAAAACAGCATTTGGAGGCAATTAGATGAGTTCGCCAATTATTGACGTCGATGAAAACCTGCGACTGTTGGGAACCGCTCACGTTGCAACTGCATCTGTTGAGGCGGTTAGAGAAAACATTGCAAATTGGGGCCCAGATATCGTTGCTGTCGAATTATGTCAGGGGCGACATGATGCTTTGACGCAAGAAAAAAGGTTAGACAGGGAAGGTCTACTAAAAGTAATCAAAGAAGGCAAAGCACCAATGGTTCTACTTCAATCCTTACTAGCAGCGGAACAGAGGAAATTAGGTCTCGATGAAGGACAACAACCGGGAGCAGAATTACTTGCGGCCGTTGAAGCTGCAAAAGAGGCGGGATTGAAAGTCGAATTGGTTGATAGAGACATTCAAACAACTCTCAGAAGAGCATGGAATAAGATGGGGCTCAAAGAAAAATTGGGCTTAATGTGGGCACTGCTAGCAGAAGAAGACTCTGATGAAGAACTGGAATTAGAGCAAATGTTGGAAGATAAGGACTTACTTACTTCATTGATGGAGGAACTCAGAGAGGTATCTCCCGGTGCAGGTTCAGTGTTGATTGACGAGAGAGACGAATTCATAGCGAGAAAGATCTCTTCAATAAGAAAAGATGGAAAGGTGTTGGCAGTACTAGGAGCAGGTCATTTAGAAGGAGTTTCCAAACTACTCAATGAAAATGTCCAGCCGGATGATGATAGGATTTCAGACCTATCAGTTGTACCAAAGGGCGGAAGGTTACTGAAGACAATTTCCTATTCGATTCCAGTGATATTACTGGGCCTATTAGGTTGGTTCGCATACAATGGAGATTTGGCATCTATAAAGGAAAACGGAATTTACTGGTTTGCTGGAAATTTCCTCGGTGCTGCTTTATTCTGTATGTTGGCAGGAGGGCACCCTATTGCAATCCTTGTTGCTGCTCTCGCTTCTCCGATTACCTCTCTAAACCCTGCATTAGCAGCGGGGTGGTTTGCTGGTTATGCTCAGATGAAGGTAAAAGAGCCAACTGGAGAAGACCTTACAGAATTCCTAAAGTTAGACTCTGCCAAATTGTTTTGGACTAATCGGGCGGGTAGAATTCTTCTAGTAACTGCACTGACTAATCTGGGGTCAATGGCTGGTGCGTGGATTTCTATGGGATTGATTGCAGCTGGATTGTGAACCAAAAATATCAACCCTTATGTGTGAGATTTTCACCCCAACACTATGAAATCAATTGTGATTACCGGTGCAAACCGAGGCATAGGGCTAGAATTAGCAAAGCAATTCCTTGCAGACGGAGATAGGGTTTTTGCAACTTATAGAAATGATGTAGGGGGCCTTTCAGATATTCAAACCAATAATCTGACCGTACACAAAATGGATGTAAGGGACAGTGATGGAATCCAAAATCTCGTTGATTTAATCGACGGAAATATCGACGTATTAGTCAACAATGCTGGTATTTCTGACGGTAGGTGGCAATCAATCTCCGAAATTGACATGGAGCATGCTTTAGAGGTAATCGAAGTAAACTCGATTGCACCCCTGCTAGTGACTCAAAAATTCCAAAATAAAATGAAATCGGGTTCCAAATTGGTAATGATGAGTAGTTTGATGGGGTCAATAAGCGACTGCATGAGCGGTAAATCTTATGCTTACAGAGCTTCAAAGACTGCATTGAATATGTTCTCAATCGCTATGAAAAACGAACTTGAATCTCAAGGAATTTCGATTCTGATAATGCACCCTGGATGGGTTGAAACCGACATGGGAGGTCCAAACGCTCCTCTTTCGGTAGAGGAGAGTGTGAATGGAATAATGGCTAGAATTAACGAACAAACGCTCGCAATGACTGGACGTTATGTTCAGTTTGATGGAACCCCAATCGAATGGTAATCAAAGTGATTCAATTACCATAGCAATTCCTTGGCCGCCACCTATACAAGCGGTGGCAACCCCGTATTTCCCACCGCACCTTTGCAGTTCGTGGGCAAGGGTGAGAACAAGTCTAGTTCCTGTTGCTGCAAGAGGATGCCCTAGTCCGACTGCTCCACCATTGACATTCACCTTCTCTACATCCAAGCCTAGGTCCTTGACACAAGCAACCGCCTGACCTGCGAAGGCTTCGTTAATTTCCCAGCGGTCGATATCATCAATCGAAAGTCCTGCCTTCTCCAATGCCAAACGGCTACTTGGAACTGGCCCATATGCCATAATTGCAGGTTCTAGGCCAACTATTCCCCAAGATACAATTCTGGCCAGAGGTTTGTCGCCGTCTGCTTCAGCCTTAGATGCTGATTTGATTACGACCGCTGCTGCTCCGTCAACTACACCGCTTGCATTTCCTGCGGTAACCAAGCTGTCTGGTCCAAATGCTGTTCTTAATTCTGCCAAGGATTCTGGAGTGCTTCCCAAAACAACGTGGTCTTCATCTTTGTAAGTGACATCATTTACGGAAACGATTTCTTGCTCCCAGATTCCCTCTTCTATTGATTTAGCAGTTCGGGAATGCGACATTGCTGCGAATTCATCAGTTTCTTCTCTCGTTACACCCTTGCGCTTGCAAATTTCATCGCTGGTTTGAGCCATGAATGAACCGCACATGCCGTCCAATAGGTTCGTGAATAGGTAATCTTCCATATCCTTCTCAAGTTCTGTGCCTGCTTTTGGAGGCCTTGCTAACTTGTAGGTGTCACGCATTCCTCTAAGGACATGAGGGGCCTGGGAGAGGTTTTCCATTCCACCTGCGACAACTGTTTCTGCCTCATTGAGCATGATCATTTGAGCACCGGTTACAATCGATTGTACGCCACTGCCACAAATTCTCGACAGAGTCAACATAGGAACTTCTTGTGGAATGCCTGCGCCTAGTCCTGCGTGGCGTGCACCGAATATGGCTTGGTCACAGGTTTGAAGGGCGTATCCCATTACAACGTGGTCAACGTTCTCAGGAGAAGTTCCGGTTTTATCTAGTGCACCTTTGATTGCAATCTCACCTAATTTTAGAGCGCTGACATCTTTCAAGAGACCGCCAGGTTGGCCATCTCCACGCTTACCACCTTGCCATTCGCAAAATGGTGTTCTTGCTCCGCCTACAATCACGACATCTTCTGCCATGAACATGCGAATTAAATCCGCTTAATCATATTCACGCTAAACCGAACAATCCTAAACCGCCCAACATTAGCATGATTGGTAGTGCTAAATATTCGAATCCAGAGCGTGAACTTCCGATATTTGCCAATTCGGTTCCCCTCTGCAACGTGCATTTGACACCTGGAGCGTCTTCATTACCCCATACTTCGATGATACTGTTCTGCATTGTGCCATCCAATCCCTCTGCTTGAATATCGCTAGACGGCCTTGGCTTAGTTTGACCTAGAACGTAAACAGGATTTCCTAACTTTAGACCATACAATGTCCAGCGGTGTTGCTTTACTCTGGCTCCACCAAGCAGGCCTGCAACCGCTTGAGCCATGATTTGCTTGCCCAATGTTTGTGCGTATGCACCATCCCATCTCTTGAGGTATTGTCCATAATCAGTTCTCTTGAACGAGCCTGTGTTGACTCTGATTCCACCGGTTCCATCATGGAGAATGAATGGACATCCGCCCGCATCTGACCTGACTGTAACCCAGTTACACTCTTCCCTGGTTCCTTCATCTGTCTTCACAGTTCTACACTGAAGTTGTTCATAGGTCCACCTGTATCCAACCATATTTCCAACAGCCATGTCCTTGTTTCCATCAACTACGACTGTCAAACAACCCTCGTTAATCGGTCTAACTTGACCAACTAGTTCGGGGTTACCTACTGCTACTGAGCGCACTAGAGAGGTTGGGGTATCCAACATCTGGCTCAGCATCTTCGACTTGAAGTATCCAACAATTGTCAAAATCAACCCTAGGCCTGCAACTACTCCTGGAACTAACATTCCGCTGGTATACTCATCAGATGACATCATTGCAGATAATGCAACCAATAGGCAAACAATCGCTGCTGAAATGTAAACCGTAACCATAGTCATGGTGGCAGGAGTTGGAGTTCCTACCTTCACAGGATGTTCCGGTAGTGGAGAACCGTCTCCATGTGGACCATATCTGTTTGAATTGTCCCAAGTTGTAGGGCCTGGCGCCGGTAGAATCCAGTCGCTTGGGTCGTTTGTAGGCACATAGGATGTTTGTTGCATCCACCAATTGTCAATTGAAAGACCGCTAGCATCTGCTTTTGCTTGTAACTCAGCTGGGTCGATTGCGTTCTGTCTGATCTTGTGTAGGCTGCCTTGTAGCGACCCGGGAGTTGCCAGTGACATGACAACTAACCCCACTGCTGCAATTAGCAGAGCAACCGTATCACTTATTGCAGTAACAAATCCAAACAGGGTGATTAAAAGTCCGATTACCCAAACTATCCATCCGACCCAGTGATAAGGGAATGTTGCTTTGAAGGTGCCACCATTAAGATCTAACTCCTCGATGTTCATCGTTTAACCCAAAAGAGGGCACAACATGAATGTTCTCTATGACATACTGGAGGGTTTGTGGTCCCAAATTGCCCACGTACCTGTAGCCGATGCTACTACTCTTCCAGAGTCTGTACTGATTTTGCCCTCTAGGTGCGCTACGTGTTTTCCTCTCTTTACCACTCTACCGTTCGCAGTAATCTCCTCTCCAGGTCTTGCTGCAGAGATAAATGAAACACTCAATTGAGTTGTTGCGCACCATTCTTCCTTTGGGAGTATTGAAACCAATGCACCACCGAGAGCCATATCAAGCATCATAGTGTATAACCCGCCGTGAGCGACTCCTCCCTTGTTACAATGCTTTGATTCTACATTCAAGAAAACCGACGACTTACCATTGCCCCATTCCCCTCTTTGAATGCCAATATCGACAGCCATATCTGTAAGGTGAGCTGGTTCAGACATTTCCACCATCAGATAACACCGACCACTTTGATTAGAATTCTTTTTCTTCTTTGGCCATCAAATTCTGCGTAGTGAATTTGTTCCCAATTACCCAGGTGAAGTCTACCTTCCCTAACCGGCATTGTAACCTGTTGGCC
>WTIA01000075.1:41108-56589 GCA_011522915.1 Methanobacteriota archaeon | reverse complement strand
TTTTCCAATTGAGAAATCAATTTTTCAATTGCTTTTTCTTGGTCGCCTGCAGTGCCGTGTTCGGAGTGTATTTTGAAACTCGAAACGTCAGGTGAGAGGCGGTCTTTTACCGCCCCTTCAAGGGCCTTCGAAATGTCGAAGGGGTCACTCATTTCTCCACTTCCTAAGGTAAATACAATCCACCGTTAACGTGGATTATTGCGCCCGTTATGTAACTAGATTTGTCTCCAACCAAGAATGAAACAGCACCTGCAATATCTTCAGGCGTTCCCACTCTTTTGAGAGGAACTTCTTGTTCACGGCTGGCTCGCTTTTCAGGACTATCCCCTGCTAGAATATCAGTATCCACGAAACCAGGTGCGACGATATTTACTCGCTTGCCTTCAGGTGCAATTGATTGTGCCAATGATCTGGCCCATACTGAAAGAGCAGCCTTAGATGCTGAATAATCGGCACCGTGAGGAGAACCTTTGGTTCCAAGTTGACTACCGATGACACATATTCTTGCGTTCTGAGTTAAACTAGACTTGACAGCGTCCCAAGTTAGAAATGCTCCTTCGAAATTTGTGGTCATCGTTCTTCTTAGATGTTCGATGTCGAGATTTTTTGCCTCTACTCTGTCATACCGTCCGTGATTTATGACCAATACATCGATTCCTTCGATAACCCATGGATGGGTTGCTAGTAAAGCAACTTCTCTAGCATCGCTAACATCGCAATTAGCCGCCACAGCGTCAATACCTGAGTTTCTGATTTCATCAACAACCATCTCAGCAGGTTTAGATGAGTTGCAGTAAGTGAGTAGAATTCTATAGCCGTCTTTGGCTAACTGCTTAGATATTGCAGCACCAATTCCTCTTCCGCCACCAGTCACTAAAGCAGTGCGCATGAAAATCCCAAGCAGGGCCTCTTCAATAACTCACTGGAGGAACTGCGCCAGTTGAGGTGGTTGCCAACCCTCCGGTTTTAGCACCTTTCCATCCTCTCTTCGAAGCACTTTTCCATCAACGAGTTTGGCCATATTTGACCTGTGAACTTCGTTGAAAGCATCATCGTAGATGTCCTGCATACCGTGGTTGATAATCGTACCAGCCAAAATATAGCCGATGTCAGCAAGTGCGTCTAGGACCTCTACCAAATCTCCAGCTCTTGCAGCCTCAGCGTATTCTTGAACTTCTTCAGTAAGTAGTTTAATTCTCAGTTCGATTAACTCGTCTGGGCCAAGGCCGGGCTGGTTCAATTGAGGGATTTCAAAGGCTTCGTTAAACTCAAGCAAAGACTTCACTATTGGATTCATAGATGGGTGTGAATCACGCCACTCTATGAAAGTTGCATTGCGAAAAGGAGAATCCATCCCGTGGAAGCGTGTGCTCTAAACCACCAGTTTTGGAAATCTGATCCACCTGCGACAAGTACCGATGTTACCAGGCCAAGTGAGATTATTGTTCCCAATGGTGAAATAATCGAGAATGCAACTGCCCAAAGTGGCATTGAGACTAACATCACCGCCATAGTAACAGGAGGTTGGAATGTTGCAGGGAAGGATTTGATTCCAGTTTTTTTATCGCTTTCAATATCCATTTGAGCATATCCCAAATCGAAGGCTGCAATCCAAATTAAAACTCCTAGAGAGACATACAATAAATCAGGATACCAAGAGTTGGAAGATATCTCTCCTGTTATGGCAACCCACGCACCTGCTGGAGCTAGTGCAAGACAACCTCCTAGCCACCAATGGCAAAGCCATGTGAATCTCTTCAAGTAAGGATATACTACGAATGCAACAACTGGAATCGGTGAAAGGTACAGGCACAGTGGGTTGAGCATAGCAGCCCCTCCAACTAGCATAATCAAGAAAATTCCACACAGTATCCACGCTGTGTTAAGAGACATCGCACCAGATGCTAGATGCCTATTAGCAGTCCGTGGATTTTCAGCATCAACGTTTTTGTCAATAATCCGGTTCAGCCCCATCGCTAAACCACGTGCTCCGATTGCGGCAATCAGTATCCAAATGTACTGGGATAATGTTGGATCGCCTGCCATTAATGCACCGATAAATACGAATGGTAAACTGAACAAAGTATGCTCAATCTTGACAAATGATGCGATTTGCTTCAAGTCCATTCACATCACCAAGTTGTCTGGCCATGGCGGTAAATCAAATCTATCTATCGCAGCCAGAGTCTCAGGATCGTGCATTGTAATAGCAGGCCATCTTCTTACAGGACTTGGTCCTTCTAGGGAAGGAATTGGTGTTGTCGCATCCCAGAATATTCTTCCATCTTCTACGATGAAATCGCGCTCAACAGCAAAGCGCGAGGTCAGTTGCCAAAGCAACCTTCTCATCGCTCCTTCTCCATGCAAATTCATGTCATTATCAGTGATAAAAAGCCAGCGAAGTTCATTTTTAGAGTCCAATTGCCAAATTAAATTTCGCAATTGAGAAATTTTTTCTCTTTGAGCCTTCGCTGCATCCTCACTAGGCCAAGCCATCCCCGTTCTTGGTTCAGGTTTTCCTTCTATGTCAACAGTTACAACTAACATCGAATTTCTCATCAGTAAGCAATCTTCAACATCTTCTAATTCTGAGATTTCTTTCAGTAGTGATTCACTAATTCCAGGGGCATCTTCTTCTCCCTTTCTCCAAGGCGGGCAGTCTTCGACTGGAGAGCCTTCTAATGGCTCTCCACTTCGAGGATCTGCAGGAACTAATTTGGTGGCATCGATGATCAATTTTGAATGAACGTTTTCATAGGTTGAAGCAGGTTCAAGAGAATCACTAACCATTCCTTCGATGATTGTGATATCGCTTCGTGGGTCGACCCTGTCGTTCAAGACATCTAGAAGTGCTTCCAAATCGCTAGGGTTTTCATCCGTTGCGATTAGTATTTTCAGGAACATCATTTGTCCTGCACCAAGTAATCCAAGGCATGTTTTCCTTGCCTGGCGAGGATATCTTTGCTTACTTTTCACGATTGCTAAGTTGTGGAACCCTGTCTCCAAGGGTAGATGTAAATCCAAAACATCTCGGTGTTGGAAAGATAATATCGGTCGGAATTGTTTCCCGATAGCTTCACCGAGATAACCATCTTCCATCGGTGGTTGTCCTACGATGGTGGCAGGTAGAACTGCATTTTTCCTGCGTGTGATTGCAGTCACGTTCAGCACAGGATATTGGCCGGTGAGCGAATAAAATCCAAAGTGATCTCCGAAGGGGCCTTCGGTTCTGGTTTTCGTCGCATCAACCCAGCCTTCGATAACAATGTCTGCATCAGCAGGTACCAGCAAGTCCTGTGTAAGCGCTTTTGTAATCCTTAGTCGTCTTTTACCTAAGAATCCAGCAAACATGTATTCCTCTAGATTATCTGGGAGGGGCGCAATTGCGGAGAAGATTAATTCAGGAGGTCCACCGATACATATTGCCACTGGCATCTTTCCCTCAGGCCACGCTGCTGCATGGTCTGCTCCGTGTTTGTGGATTTGCCAATGAAGTCCTACTTCCTTAGGTCCAAACACCTGTCCTCTATACATTCCCAGATTGTGTTCTCCCGACTTGGGGTCTTTTGTTACCACGAGTGGTAATGTAATGTAGCGACCACCATCCATTGGCCACGTTTTTGGAATAGGCAGTTTCGTCACGTCTACTTCCATCTTTACTCTTTGACATGAACCCTTCCTGACTTTTTTTGGAGGCATTGAAATTGCATCTCTCGCAAGTGGCAAACCAGTCCATGGTTTCTTGACAATCCCTCCAATATCGGGTTTCATTAGGGCAACGAGTCTATCTCCAACCTCTGTTGCATGGGATGCTCCTAGTGCTCTAAGAGTCCTGTCGTGGGACCCAAATAGGTTCATGGCCAAGGGTATTTCACTAATTTCTCCATTTGGAAGTCTTGGCTTTTCAAACAGCACAGCAGGCCCGTTTGTCTTGACTAAACGGTCAGCAATAGCGCCTGCTTCAAGCTCGACATCTACCGGCTCTGTGATGCGCAGCAACTCGCCCTTTTCCTCCAAATGGGCAAGCCAACGAGTCGAATTACGCCAGGCCATGGTAATGCTAGGACGACGCGTTCATGAATACTTGTTCTGTTCCGACTCATTCAAGTCCCGCCTCCCCTTCGGGGAGGCATGGCGAGTTGCGACGTCTTGGTTATCGGGGCAGGTCCCGGCGGAGGTTCTGCCGCACTACACTCCGCTCGCGCAGGTCTTAGCACTATGATTGTAGAGGCTGACCCTGAGGTTGGGGTCCCCGTGCATTGTGGAGAATGCCTTTCTCAGATGGCTGTTGATAATCTAGATCTAGATTTGCCAGAAGATGTAATCGCATTAGATTGTAAAGGTATCCGAGTGATTTTCCCAGACGGCACTGCTAAGCTTCTTACCGAGAAAGGTTACGTTCTCGAGAAGCATAAATTTGAGCAATGGCTATGCGATGAAGCCGTCAAGAAAGGTGCTAGTTTACACCTAGGTCACAAGGTAACTTCTATGGAAAGAATTTACAATAGCAAAAATGAATTTACCAATTGGAAGATTGATGGTAAAGGAAGCGAATTTCCGATTGAATGTAAGGCGGTTATTGACGCCTCTGGAGTTGCTGGAGCAGCAACAAAATTACTCGACATGGGAACAGAGGTTGAGGTAATAGCGGGCTTCCAATATGAGATGACTGAGGTAGACAATGACGGCTATCTCGATTTCTATCTTTGGCCAGAATACTCCCCACACGGTTATGTTTGGATGATACCGAAAAAAGGAGGAAGAGCAAATGTTGGTTTGGTTACAACCGATAAGAAGGGCGCCATCAAATATCTAGACAAGTTTGTTGAAGATACATACCTAAAGGGCAAAGGAATCCAAAATCCGGAGTGGAGAAAACCAGGGATCAAACCAAGACCGTTTGGAGGTACAATACCGATTTCCGGCCCTAGAGAAATCACAACCGGTGACGGACTAATTTTAGTTGGAGATGCTGCAGGCTTCACCTCACCATTGTTTGAAGGTGGTTCACATCTAGCATTGTGGTCTGGAAGGCAAGCAGCGAAAACAATCGCGTCAGCGATTTCAGGAGGAGACCTGTCTAACAAAAAGATGCTAGAGTACGTTGCAGCATGGAAGAAGAAATTCCCTCCGTATCACAAGATATTGAAGGGAAAAACATCCCTATATGATTTGAGCGATGAAGAGTTATCCAAAATGGCAAGATGCTTGCCTGAGGAGTTAGGTTCTATGTCGGTTCTTGACAAGTTGTGGATTGGAATTAAAATCTTGGTAAAACACCCACTGCTCTACACAAAAGGGGTAATTAGTGTATTATTATCATTTGGATATTCGAGGGCGAAGCACTTCGGATGGTGAGTAAATGGAATCCCTGTTGATGCCATTTGCTGTTTTCGTTGCAGCATACATCACGTACAAACCAGATGCAAAACTAACCTGGATACTTGCCCTGCCCTTCTTTGTCTTAGCATTCATGTTTACCATGAATTATGACCTAATCCACCTCGTTGCTTGGTACGGTGGAGAAGAATTACCTCTCAAATACAGATTTGCTGCAACCTGGGCAGCCAGAGAGGGGCCAATCCTACTATGGGTTGCTTGGATGGCGTTATTGTCAATAATTTGGCGAAATCCGCTAAAATCGGAATCTGATGAAGCTCATCTGCTGAGATTGAGGTTGATGAATGGTTTTGCTTTGACATTACTACTGGTTGCATGGATTTTGCAACCTTTCAAGCCTGCAGAAGGGGCCGGGCCTGGACTCAATGAATTACTGCAGACGGATTTGATGGTAATACACCCGCCACTGATTTTCTTAGCATATTCGCTTTGTATAGTGCTAGCCTGTATAGCGATTTCATCAATATTGACTACTTATGATGGAATCAAAGATACGCTAATTCAAGTTGCTAGGCCTGCATTCTTCTTCTCGACTTTAGGAATTGGTTTAGGTGGATTGTGGGCTTACTTGATTTTAGATTGGGGAGGATATTGGGCTTGGGACCCAGTTGAAACAGGTTCATTGCTACCTTGGATTTGTTTAGTGATGTTATTACATCTTAGAACAAGGCCTGGAAAAACATCGAATCATATGTGGGCTGGAACCGCCATGGCTTGCGGAGCTTTGGCCCTGTTTGCTACCATGGTGACAAGAGCCGGCGGCGTTTGGGCGGTTAGCGTTCATACCTTCGTAGTGAATTCATCTGGTTCACCTCCTCAGGATGTCTTTGGAAGAATCATGGTATTATTATCAGATAATAGCGGAATCGAAGTCGTGGTTTACTTCTTGGGAATACTGCAGTTGCTTGGAATCTTCTTAGCATCTAGATTAGGCTTTGAATATTCAAAATATTGGCTTGGCCTATTGCCTGCAATAGCCGTAATTGGGGTAATTGGTGGAGGAGATGTTCTGGACGGCCTCCCTCACACTCTGCTGGTATTGCTTGGACTAGGTCCATTCGTCGAAGCAGGAATCAGATCCCTACCTCAAGGTCACGATTGGAAATGGTTTGCACTTCCTGGAGTGATGGTTGTTCTGAGATTCATACATGGCGATGTCCTGTTTGAGTTACTATCTTTGCTGTTTGCATTTGGACTAATCTTCGAGGAAGATAGGTTCATGGCTTGGGGTTGGGCTAGCGGGGGAGTTATGCTTTTCTTGGCTGCATCTTGGTCTGGAATGTTAGATATTTGGATATGTGCTATCGGAATGACAGCATTCGTGGCACCATGGTTCTTTGCTGAGGAAAATACAGAACCCAAACTATCATTCAACGACAGGTCAACACAACAACGCCTCGCGTTGTGGACTCCCGTTGTTGCAGTAGGGCTTTACCTCATTCTTACTCTTGTGATTCTAATAGCGAGTATTGATTCAATACAATTTGCAGCACATGAATTGTATGGCGCTCCATTCCTCGCTGCCTTGATGATTGCATTCGTGATGTGGAGTTTACGGAAGGAGCCGCAAAGAGTACTCTATTTATTGCTCGGAACACCACTAATATTGCTAATTGCATGGCAGTTTGGAAATTCTCTTGGTTATGATTCAACAGATGTACTGGGGGCCTCAATCAGTCGTGGACAAGTAGGCTTGGTTATTCTAATACCCGCTTTGTTAGCTTTGCCTGCAACTCTCTCATTAATCAAAGAAAATTCATCTAAGAAGAAAATCCCATTCTTCGCACACATGATTCACTTGGGCTTGGTATTGTTAGTAATCGGTCACGTGATGAGCACCACGATAATCGATAGAGGAACTTTCTCCCACACGGTGACCCTGATCAAAGACGAGCGAGTGGAATGGGAAGGGTATGAATTTGAGTTTACTGAGGTTGTAAGCCAAACCGAAGGACTCGAGGTAGGAGATGGCTACCTTGGCGCAGTAATCAATGTCTATGAGGACGGAGAGTTGATTGAAACTGTTGAACCGGGGGTTCTTCGATTTGATACACGATCTAGGTCTGAAGTCGACAGAATAAGCATGTGGCATGGAGATTTAGTTTTGATAATGGATGGAACACAAGCCCGTTCATTGATGGAGGGAAGCGACCTAGTGAGAATCATGGTCTATGATTTACCCGGAATCCATCTAGTATGGGGTGGTTGGGCCCTCATGTTGTTCGCAAGTCTTGCCATCTGGGCGCCTCGTAGAGACCCAACTCATTGAAATAGGGATGGTTGGTCGCCGAAATGCCCCCGTAGGGGGCGATAGGTGAGAAACCATGGAAGAAGGAACCATTGTCCACGTCGATTATGACTTGTATAACGCAGACTCCGGCGATTTGATTGAAACCACGAGAGAAGAAGTCGCAAAGGAGCACGACTTACATCAAGAGGGAAGAACATACACTCCACTAGTTTGTGTTGTAGGCGCAGGTAACCTAATTTCAGGTTTTGAAGACAGCTTACTAGAAGCGGAAGCAGACAAGGATATCTCACTTGAAATTGCACCTGCTGATGCATACGGTGACAAAGATCCTGACCAAATCGAGACCATTTCTGTCGACAAATTGTTGAGACATGTTCGCGACCCAAAGTCGCTTTACATCGGCGGACCGGTTTCCATTGAAGGTCGCCAAGGAACTCTATCCTATTTGGCAGCAGGTCGCGCAAGAATCGATTACAACCATCCAATGGCAGGTCGCACTCTGAAGTACGATTACAAAATTGTGAAAGTAATCGAAGGCAAGGAAGAGAAAGTTGCAGCTCTGCTAGAAGCAAACACGGGCCAGGAAGGCTTCGAAGTGTCTTTCGACGGCGACGACATCTCGATTATCGTTCCTCAAACAATGCTATTCGACCCTAACGCTGCAATGCAGAAATTCCGCTTAGTTACCGTTCTTCGTGACTCAGTTGAGGCGGGTAAGGTTTCATTCGTTGAGGTTCACGAACCTCGTGTTGCTGCAGATGCTGACGATTCCTCGTGTGGAAACCCTTCTTGTGAAGACCCGTCTTGTGAAGTCACAGATTGTGACGCAGGCAGCGAAGAAGAGTGATTATTCCACGCAATCCTCATCATCTAAGTCGGTGTGAGCCAACTATGGAAGATACTGAATTCTCGAATGGTGAGAGAATTCTTCTGTCTCTTTTCGGACTGATTTTCATCATTATCGCTGCTGGCTTGGTGTTAGCGCCTGATTTGTTTTGGGACGATTTCATCAAGGAGTATATTTGGGACCCTATCGTAAAAGACGCAGGGTCTTCTGGGGATGCTAGTTATTCGCAAATCAACACAATCGTTTACATTCTAACGATGATAGCAGCCGTGATTGTATTCCAAGCTCTGTTCAGGAAATGGCAATTGCCGGTAGACGATAGAATGGTTTGGGCTTTGATTGCGTGGGTTGTGCTTGCACCGGTCCTGAGAGTAATGGAAGATGCGGATTACTTCAAAGAGGGGATAGATGTATTATTTATCTCTCCATTAATACATATTCACCTTGCTGCTTGGCTAATATTATCTGCATTCATAGGTCACATTGGTAAGAGAAACCAGATTTCGATACTGTCCATGCTTCTAGTTGCATACATCGCTTTCACAGGCCTGTTAGTACTGCCAAGTGTTCACGTTCACGATACAGGGCAATTCTGGATACTCGGAGGGTCTATCGCAGGTGCAGTCATGATTGCAGTGGTAATCCACAACACCTGGGATTGGCATGAGATTCCAAGATCGATGCTAGCCTTTGCAATGGGTCTGATTACGATGGGGTTAGGCCACTGGGCACAATTAGCATCCACCCCTTGGGTACAAGATAGCGGTTTGCTACCGAGGGACAACGATATCCTATGGCCGGTGCTAGTGGTAGTAGTATTGCCAGCAATAATCACTTGGGCAGTTTGGCGACAAGGCGTAGAAGATTTGAACCAACTTAGATTGACAGGTCACGAAGTTGGATTAATTCCTGATGGAATGACCCTTGATGAATGGGAAAGTGAAGACCGTTCAAACCATCCGGTTGAGATGCTCTCTCCTAGGGGAATTCTAGCGACTCCAATGGTTGCAGGCATGTTGTTTGGTCAATTGTGCGATGGTTTGGCAACAATGGTCGGCATAGACTACTTTGGCTATTCTGAAAAACATCCTCTTTCTGATGCTGTAATTCAATTGGGAGGAAGTTTGGATATTCTTGGCGAAGGCGCTTGGTTATTTTTCTTAGTCAAAGCAACCTTGGCAGGATTAATCGTGTGGATGTTCTCTCAATTGCGAGTTGAATCTAGACAACAGCATTTGCGAGTGTTGATTGTTTTGGCTGTAATGATTGTAGGAATGGCACCGGGGTTGCGCGATATAGGTCGCCTGATACTCGGTGTCTGAGCGGTTGATTCAAGTCACAATCGCTGTTCGGAGATTTGAGGGGAAGACATGGACAGACTACCAACTCGTGTCAATCGTGTTGACCCAGACTATCAAAACCGTCGTACGCACAATCTGGAATTGATTGAAACCTTACGCAACAGGTTGGATGCGGTGAGTGAAGGTGGCGGCGGAAAATACGTCGAAAGACACCGAAGCAGAGGAAAGATGCTTGCCCGTGAGAGGATTCAGAAAATCATAGACCCAGGTACGGCATTCCTCGAATTATCTCCCCTTGCAGCATTCGAATTATACGATGGAAGGGCTAACAGCGCTGGAATTGTGACAGGTGTCGGATTAGTTCATGGAAGAGAGTGCCTTTTCGTCGCTAACGATGCGACGGTAAAAGGAGGCTCATATTATCCAATGACGGTGAAGAAACATATCAGGGCTCAAACGGTTGCCCATGAAAATAACCTTCCTTGCATATATCTAGTCGACTCAGGCGGAGCTTTCCTACCCATGCAAGACGAAGTGTTTCCAGACATAGGTCACTTTGGGCGAATATTCAGAAATCAAGCAAAAATGTCTGGAGACGGAATCCCTCAGGTTGCTGCTGTATTGGGCAGTTGCACTGCAGGTGGAGCGTACGTTCCTGCAATGAGCGATGAATCGATTATTGTCAAAGGCAATGGCACCATTTTCCTAGCTGGCCCTCCGCTTGTAAAAGCAGCAACTGGTGAGGAAGTTACTGCAGAAGAATTGGGCGGGGCAGATGTACACACTTCTCAAAGTGGTGTAGCAGATCATTTCGCTGAAGACGAAAATGAAGCATTACGAATGGTTCGCAATGTAATAGAAAATCTCGGTTCCAGGGACTTGGCTCCTTTTGATAGAATCGATGCAGAAGAACCATTCTACGACCCTGATGAATTACTGGGCCTGATTCCTTCTGACAACAGAACTCCTGTAGATGTAAAGGAAATTATCGCAAGAATAGTTGACGGCAGCCGATTTCATGAATTCAAGTCTAGGTACGGTCAGACACTCATTTGTGGATTTGCGCACATTCACGGTTACAAAGTAGGAATAGTTGCAAATAATGGAATCTTGTTCTCAGAATCCTCTCTGAAAGGAGCCCACTTTGTTGAATTGTGTGGTCAGAGAGGCATACCACTAATCTTCCTTCAGAACATTACAGGGTTCATGGTAGGAAAGGCCTACGAAGCAGGCGGTATTGCAAAAGACGGCGCCAAACTCGTAACCGCAGTTTCTTGTGTTAACGTTCCAAAATTCACGGTAATAGTCGGCGGCTCTCACGGTGCAGGCAACTATGGCATGTGTGGCAGAGCATACGACCCACGCTTCTTATTCATGTGGCCAAATAGCAGAATATCAGTTATGGGTGGCCCTCAGGCTGCAGACGTACTTACAACAGTAAAACAGGACCAAAGGGCAAGAGAAGGTCAAGAGCCAATGGAAGGTGAAGAATTAGAATCATTCAGAGCTCCAATTCTAGAAAAATATGAGACAGAAGGGAGCCCCTACTATTCAACCGCAAGACTTTGGGATGATGGAATAATCGACCCTAGAGATACGCGAAATATCCTAGGTTTGTGTATTGCCGCAAGTCAGAATGCAGAGTTACCAAACGATCGTTTTGGTGTATTCAGAATGTAATTGAAAAATTAAAAATTGCAATTGGAGAGTTTCAGATGAAAAATATGCCAAAAACTTCGCTAATCAATGTTGAAATTGATGGCAGTATTGCAAGAGTCACCCTCTCTAGACCAGAGAAATATAACGCTTTGAATGTCCAGATGATTACTGAATTAATCGAGGTGTTTTCATGGACAGCAAAGAATTCAGTTGGCGTCACAGGAAAACTAGTTTCTGATGATGGCACCCCCAATCTCAGAGTTCTAGTTCTATCAGGTGAAGGTAAGCACTTCTGTGCCGGTGCTGACATCAACATGATGCGAGACGCTGGGGCAAACACTCCCGAAGAAAATAGGAGAGACTCAGAAAGGCTAGACTCTTTGTTCAACGGATTATGGTCACACCCTTGTTTCACAATCGGTAAGATCCAAGGGGTTGCACTTGGAGGCGGAGCTGGATTAATCGCATGCCTCGACCATGTAATCTGCGAGTCAGGAGTAAAAATTGCTCTATCCGAAGGCAAACTAGGAATCCTCCCTGCGGTAATTGGACCCTATGTTTACCGCAGGATGGGTAGCGCAAACTTCCGTAGACATGCAATGCTTGCAGGAAGAATGAATACATCCGAAGCACTAAGAATAGGAATGATCGATTGCATAGATGATTCTCTTGATGAGTCAGGAGTAATCTCTGAGGTTTTATCCACAGGGCCATGCGCTGTTACCGCTGCGAAGGAGTTAGCGCTCGGGTTTGATAGATGGGAAGGAGATGATGAATCCCTACGTTTGTGGACACTTGATTTCACTAGTAGAATGCGTGGCAGCGAAGAAGGGCAAGAAGGGTTATCCTCATTCTTAGAAAAGCGCAGTGCTAACTGGAAATCAGAGGAGTGATTCGATGCTAAAACGTACTCTCGTCGCAAACCGCGGTGAGATTGCATGCCGTATACTACGGGCATGCAGAGAGGCTGGAATCGAGGGTGTCGCAGTTTATGCGGAAAACGACTCAGGAACATTATTCACAGAATTGGCAGATATCTCAGTCCAACTTCAAGGTGAAGGTTTGGCTGAGACTTATCTAAACCAAGAGCAAATACTGCAGATAGCATTGGACAACGGTTGTGATTCTGTACATCCCGGTTTTGGGTTTTTATCTGAACGTGCAGACTTTGCACAGGCTGTTATGGATTCAGGACTAATTTGGGTTGGTCCATCACCAGAAGCAATCACAAAAATGGGCGATAAGATGACTGCCCGAATCACAATGAAAGAAGCTGGTGTACCAGTTATTCCAGGTGAAGAAGTAACTGGGGGACTCGAAGAAGTCCTTCAAATCGCTCCTTCGGTTGGCTATCCACTTTTACTCAAAGCAACCGCTGGAGGCGGTGGCAAAGGTATGAGGGCTGTTTACAAACAAGAGGACCTTGAAAGCGAGGCTAAAGCCGCAATGAGAGAGGCACTCAATGCATTTGGTGATGATAGAATCTATGTTGAAAGATTGCTAACCGGTAGCCGCCACATCGAAATTCAAATTCTTGCTGACAAATATGGCCGTACCATCCATCTTGGAGAAAGAGAATGCTCCATTCAGCGAAGGCATCAGAAAGTATTCGAAGAGTCCCCAAGCGTTGCTCTGAACGCTGAATTGAGGGAAGCGATGGGAGAAGCGGCGTGTAATGCTGCAAGAGCAGTGTCATACGAAGGAGCGGGTACAGTTGAGTTCCTTGTTACTGCGGAGGGAGAATTTTTCTTCCTCGAGATGAATACCAGAATTCAGGTTGAACACCCTGTTACAGAGATGGTTACCGGAGTAGATTTGGTTCGAGAACAATTGAGAATCGCTGGTGGAGAAGCGATGAGTTGCGGACAACTAAACATGAGAGGTCACGCTATTGAAGTGAGACTATACGCAGAAGATCCCGGAAATAATTTCCTTCCTGCAATCGGAGAATTGAAGAAATTCATTGCACCTACTGGTCCCGGTGTTCGCCTTGACACAGGTGTCAGAGAAGGTGACGCCGTAACGCCAGATTACGACCCTATGCTTGCCAAACTGATTGTTTGGGCACCATCAAGAGAGGAGGCGCTTCAAAGAATGGGCAGAGCGTTGGACGAATTCGTTGTATTGGGTTGTACAACAAACGTTCGATTCCTGAGAGAACTCTGTACAAATCCCGACGTTGTTGACGGCTGGACTACAACCGACATGATAGACAGATTATGGCCCGAGGGTTGGTCTCCAAGCCAGAGCAGCGTCATTTCCAATGCTGGATTGTTGATTGCAGCCGCATGTGAATCAACCAATCACGGAAAGAAAGTTGCCTCATCTGTGGGAGAGGCAACAATTCCATCTCCATTCTCCACAATTAATCGGAGGTACCCCTGATGGAATTCAAAACTTCAACAGGTCGCATCGAAATCGATGCGAAAAGAGAGGGGGACTCCTTTGTCTACGAAGGTATGATTGTACATACTGGCGACAACCTTTGGTTGGAAATCAACGGTAGAAAACACAAGGCTGTCGCTACCAAGGTAGGTGATGTATGGTGGGTTCACGTAATGGGACACACCCTCCAATTCGAGCTAATAGAGGCCGGCGCATCTGCCTCCGATGATGAAGGAGGGTTGACGGCGCCTATGCCTGGAAAGATCTTGGAAGTCCACGTAAACCAAGGGCAAAGCGTGGAATCAGGTGATATTCTCATGGTTATGGAAGCTATGAAGATGGAACACAAGATAGTTGCAGGAAGTGATGGGATTGTTGAAAATATCTTCTTCAAGGAAGGAGACCAAGTCCAACAAGGTGCTGAACTTCTAACTCTTTTGAATTGACATATTTTATTATTAATAAGGCAGGTGCTATTCTTTAATACTTCCCCGAACACGCAGGATACATGCAAAAAGCGCTAGCACTATGTATGACAGCCCTGCTTTTACTGGCAGGTTGTCTTGGAACCGATGAAGCAGATGAGGTCGTTGAAGACGCATTGAGTATCATTGGTTGTGGGGACGAAACATCCTTGACATACGTCGAGAATGTAACAAATTCTAGTGATGACCTGTGTGTTTACGAAGATGTTCTAGAAAACACAATTGTCGATTTCATTAGTTTGATAGAAGATGGACCAGACATGGAAACATTAGACTCAACAATTGGTTATTCTATGGAATTATCCGAGATTTATGTAGATATGGACGATTGTATGGAATGGGAATATTGGAATCCTGATGATGTAGATGAGAGCCTACCTTACAATGGTTGCCCGGATGTTGTTGAAGAACAAATTCACTACATGGAAACCATCATTGTTTCCCCAACTGGATACAAGGCTACTATGGTGCAAACAATTGATGATAGCACTGAAACCTCTGGGATTATCATCTCAGGAAACGAATTCCAATACCACTTCAGCAACGACACAGAAGATTACACTGTAAGAATGAAGCATGCTGGAACCTTTGACGACGCAATGGACGGAATCATGTCCGACGATGATGAGGATGAAATGGATGAAGGCGATGATGAAATGGTCTGCTACGACATGAATACACACATGGTTCTGTACGAATACTACGATCAAACAGATTGTGAATCGGATGGATACATGTGGGTCCCTGAAGATAGTGGTCCTAGCGATGATGATGATTATGAAATGGAAGAAGAAGGTGAGATGGATGCAAGTGAATACACTCAACACTTCAACCCATTGTCCGCAACTATCACTAGTTTCGCACCAAGTGAAACAGGATACACTTTCAGCGGCATGCTAAACATCGATGATGCACCATTTAGCCATCTTGAGATTCACACAGACTCTGAATTCAATGTACTTGGATTCACTATGGAAAGCACTGAGGAAGAAGACAACTGGGTCGAGTTCATGATGATTAACTCAGGTGACATAGAAACCGATGAAACAATTTCCCTTTCAGCACTGCCATACTTGCTTCTTGACATGTCTGAAATGTCAGGAGATGATGAAGACGAGTCAGATGATGTATTCACGTGCGATGACGGCGAAAC
>WTIA01000075.1:18736-41008 GCA_011522915.1 Methanobacteriota archaeon | reverse complement strand
TGCGATGACGGCGAAACAATCCCGTGGGATTATGTCAATGATGGATATGAAGATTGCAATGGTGGCGAGGATGAAGGCTATGTTGAAATCTACACCTACGACCACTGTGCAGATGACGAAGAGGGTGGACTAAGTTCCCTTGATTGCTGGCTCGATGAGTGGGATACAGACAACGATGGAACCCCTGAATATAACGAAAGCTACTGGAATTACGAATGTGAGCAACTCACAGATGGTACATGGGAATGCATCTCAGACCACATCAATTACTACGACCACTGCGAATACGAAGGTGAAGGCTACTACGAATGTTGGCTTGATGAGTGGGACACAGACAACGACGGTTCTTACGACCTCGGTAGCGATGGATACATGGATTACGAATGTGAGCAACTCGCCGACGGACGTTGGGCATGTAGTCCTGCAGATGACGAAGAGGAGTTGTTCCAAAATTACGACAACTGTGATGATTCAAGTGGCGTGTACGAATGTTGGGATAATGACTGGGTCGATTCTAACGGAACTCCTGTAGTTACCGACGATTATGAACTCAGCGATTGTATCGAACTTGAAGACGGAACCTGGGATTGCCTAATTGAAGGAGACGGTGAAGAAGAAGGTGCTTACTACCACTGTGTCCAATTTGTTGAGTCCAATTCTGCAGGTTTCTCAATTTATGACAACTCAAGCCTCGATGAATCAATGTGTGGAATGGATGCTACCGATGAAGCACATGAGTTTGACAATTCCACCTTTACAATGCCACAACACCTTACTTACGAGAGTTGCTGGGAAGAAGACAATCAAACTATCTGCGAGCAAGGTGATATTATGTTTGACAATGAGACCTCTGAACTATGGGAAACCACTTACGAAGAGAACTACACAGAATGTGACGGTGCTTATGACAACAGCACAAACATGTGCACTGAATGGGCTGGAAATGTTACCAATGCAGACGGAACTGCATTCATCATTGAGGACGAAGATGGGCCAACACTTGTCTTCTACCAATACGATGAATCAACCCAAAGTGGTTTGGTAATCTTCATTCAAGCGGATTATGATTCGGATATGAGCCCTGAGGAGATTTTTGCAATGCTCGATACTAACGAAGACGGCGAAGTAACTGCCAGTGAGTGGGCAGATATCGCAAACCAGTCAGGAGACGGAATGTCTGATGATGACTGGAATGGAATTCTAATGATGATTGAAATGTACGATGATGACAACTCAAGCGGATTAGACTTTGATGAGTTCGTCAACATGATGGAATCCTTGGATGATGAAGGCGATTATGATGGTGAAATGGACCCAGAGACGATGTTCTACATGCTTGATGGAAACGAAGATGGTGAAGTTACAGCCAGCGAGTGGTCTGACTTCAGCAACTCAACAGAAGAGCCAATGTCAGAGGAAGACTTCGAGTTCCTCTCAGGAATGATCAACAGCTACGACGATGACGAGTCCGGTGGCCTCGACTATGATGAATTCATTACATTCATGAGTGACATGGATGACATGGAAGGCGGAGATGAAGATGACGGAGAAGACGTGATCATGTTCATGGCATTTGGTGTAATGGAGTTCCTGGGAGCAGATGTCGATGACTACAATATGGAATTGGCAATGTGCGATGGAGATTCACTAGCTGACATGGAATGCTCAGAATCTGTGTATTCAGTTTCTTTGGCAGACATAATGTACTCTTCAGAAGAGGAAGCAATGTGGGCAATGATGACAGAATCAGTTGTTTTCGTTGACTCGGATGAGAGTGGTACCCTGACTTCTGGTGACTTTGTGATGGTTAACAACGCAACAATCGATGTAGATGGCGAATGGAATTTCGCTCGTCTGCACTCTAGCGAAGCCGGTGCTTACAGCGATGAGAACCCAATGATGAGCATGCTTCCAGGATTCACTGGATTCATTGCAACAATCGGCCTACTCGGTGCTGCACTAATCCGCAGAGAGTGAACTTAGCAGGCACCCCTGCGTGAGCGGGGGTGCCTGATTAAGGCGGCAAACTTCTGATGTTTGCTTCAATTGTTTCAGCGCACGCCTCGAATACTTCGAGAGATTGGCCCACCGGGTCTTCTAGGTTCCAGTCTTGGTCTATTCTTATCATTGGACAACTTACTCCGCAACCCATTGAGATAATCTTGTCATAGGATTGCCAGTCAATGTCATCCACGAGTTTTGGATACAATCCCTCAGTGCTAATTCCCTTTGATTCTAGCACTTTCAATGCATTAGCACTGACCTGTGAAGCTGGATGAGTTCCAGCGCTAGCAGCATCATGTCCTAAACTTCTAGCAATGCCTTCAGCCATTTGAGAGCGGCAAGAGTTTCCAACACACACGAATAGTAGGCGCATGATGAGGTCTGCATAGAAGAGGCATATCAACAAATGCCCCATGGCATCAATAGATGTGGAAGCCGATTTTGACCTATACGGGCATTTTCGTAACCCTGTTTGTATCTCACATCATCGCCGCAGCAAACGAGTTGGATTTGCTTTTCAGAATAATTGCAAGTATCATTACAATCCAGACTTTATTCGCTGGTCTAATTCTACATCTGATTGGCGGAAAGTGCATCCATGCTCGCTATCCAGTAATCGCTCTTGGTATGGGTCTTGGATGGGCTTATGCAGGTATGCAGTTGTCTTGGACGATTCTTATTTGGGTTGTCGCAGTAGTAATCATTCAGTATGGTACTGAAAAAGGGTTGAAGTACAACAGGCTCGCCGAACAAACCAATGGCTGATTCACCAGTTAAGGTAAACAACCCCGGCGACGCACCTGCCGGCCCATCTCCTGAAGAACAAAAGAAGATGGAGGCAGCGTACAATCAAATGAAGCGCAAGATGGCGATTTCAGAGATGGGCAAGGCAATCAAACACAAGATCATGGTCCTATCAGGTAAAGGAGGCGTTGGTAAATCAACCGTTGCCACAGGACTCGCTCTATCACTTGCACAACAAGGTCTCAAAGTTGGTCTCCTAGATATCGATATTACCGGTCCCAACGTTCCCAAAATGATGGGACTTAGCGGGCGCCGTCTCAATGTAGAAAGCGGCAGAATTCACCCAGCACAAGGCCACCTTGGTGTAAAGGTAATTTCGATGGCTTTCTTGCTGGAAGACGAGGACACTCCAGTTGTTTGGAGGGGTCCAATCAAACTTGGTGCAATTCAGCAATTCATCGGCGACGTCGATTGGGGAGAATTGGATTATCTCATCATCGACTTCCCACCAGGTACCTCTGATGAACCGTTAACAGTGGCTCAAAACCTTCCTGATATCGATGGAATGGTCATAGTAACTACTCCTCAAGATGTAGCACTTCTCGATTCTCGCAAATCGATTACCTTTGCTAACTCCTTGAAGGTAGATGTTATCGGCGTAATCGAGAACATGAGCGGTTATACAGTCAGAGGAAAGGCACCATCGGGAACCGAAATTGAACTAGCAGCACCCGGCGGTAAGACTGTACGAGTAACCGCTGATGAAGAAGGGCACTGGGCTGGCACTTTGGATATTTTCAAATCCGGTGGCGGAGAAAAAACAGCAGAAGAATTCGATGTACCATTCCTAGGGAAACTACCCTTCGACCCGGGCTTTGTCAGGGGCGGGGACGATGGAGTTCACCGAATTGTATCTGAACCCGACGGTCCTGCATCACTAGCTTTTGCTGATGTTGTTGCCAAGATTCAGTCAAGAGTTGAATCGGGTTCAGCCGAAAGTGGTTTGGAAATCATTTGAGGTGATTTTGTGGATTTACCTGAACTCAAGCGATTGGAAAGAAGAGATGTAGATATGCATCTGACGTGGTCTGATGGGACCGAGCATGAAATCACTTATGACGACCTTAGACACGCTTGTCCATGTGCAAAGTGCGCACCACAAAGAAACGACGATGAATCTTCGAAGGCCCTGCGTCGTGCAGTTGAGAGGCTTGCAAAAGAGAAACCTACCGTTAGACCTGTAGGAAACTACGCATTAGCATTTGAATGGACTAACGGTTGTTCATCTGGAATACATAGGTTTGAGCGAATTTGGCGACTTGGTGAAAAACAGGACCCAGATAACGGTAAGGCCTACGTTCATGGAGCATGGTAAACGCTATTTGAAAGCGTATTTGTCGTAGTAAGGCACTTGTATGCCATTACCTCAGGAACAAACTAGGAGGTCAATCCAATGGATGGCGTATATCTTACTTGGTTGATTTCCGCATTAGCGATTGGTGTAATCCTAATGCCTTTCATCAAACCTCCTTGGGCTAAGGTTACTATGGATGGTTTCATCGATTTTCTTCGTAGATATTGGCTCCATATTGCAATAGTTCTATCCATTTACAACGCTAAGGATTTCCTCGACGAAGTTGACAGAATCCTAATGGCAAATACGGATGGGATGCTGAACATGACTCCTTGGATTTATGCAATTGAGGGAGAAATGGCATTGTGGGTTCAAGAGACCTTCAAGGCTGATTGGTTGACCGCCTTCATGACTCACTTCTATGTGGTAGGATTCATGGTCATATGTTATGTTTCAATATTCTACTTCGCATACTTCGATGATAGATATATGGCGGACAGAATCAGTTTAACCATTTTCTGGGTGTACATACTGGCAATACCATTCTATCTGTTTTTCAATGTCCACGTAACGGGGAATTACATCCCCGGAATGGAAACACTAGCATACAATCACACCCCTGAAATTAATGATTGGTTCCATAGAATCGATCCTCTAACAAACGGAATGCCAAGTCTTCACATAGCATTCCCATTTGCTGTTTGGTTGTGCCTACTAAGGTATGATACGGACGGAAGATGGACAGTTTATCGAAGGATTATTTTCGCCTTTGTCCTTCTAACCGCTTTCTGTATCTTGTATCTTGGAATTCACTGGTTCATGGACATCATAGGTGGAATGATAGTTGCAGCAATTGCTGTCAACATTGGTAACAAGATGGCAGACCCATTTTGGAGAATTTTTGACGAAAGGACAATCAATGCAAGGATGGTGACATTACTTACAAATCCAGCTAGGGCGCTAAATGTCATTAAATCGACAACATCCAAGCAATTTAATAGATTTACAAAACCTACGAGTAAAGAAACTGGGGCGATGCTAGCAGTTGTGATAATAGTAGTTGCAGGTGTAATCACGTGGGACTTAACCCACCAATCAATACCAGCAGGAGGCGTCGATGCACCGGTAGGAGTAGAGGCAGCAGATGGTTGGCTGATTACCCTTGATGATAGGGGAGAATCAGCACTTTTAATCGTACATGATTTATCCGATCTAGAATCGGAAATTGAAGTTATACAACCCGTTTTAGATTCTAATTCCACTTACGACATATCTGGAGATATTTTGGCAATGGCAAATTCCACTACGTTGATGATAGTCGATTTGAATAATCCCATCAAATCGAAAACCAGCATTCCAGTTGATAACCCCACAGTTGTCGAAATTGTTAGCGAAGATTGCTTGGCTATTCTACAAAACGGTCTAGTCACTTACTGGTCATTTGAAGGAGTAGAAAAGACAGGACCAACTTCGCAGGAAGGAGATTCAATTATTCTGCTTGAATCATTCAATGGACAGATAGCATTAGTCTTCGAGAGTGACCCAGATTCAGTTCACCTTGGGATCATAGATGCAGAGGGATTGATTTCAATTGAATTAAATGCGACAGCAGACCCAAGTGAAGATGAGATTCTACTAGATGCAGATTTGACTGTAGATCTAGAAAATGCGACAATAACAGACATATCTCTTTCAGCAACTATGCTCGCTGCTACTGTTGACGTAAATGCAACGTCTAGGTTAGTCCTCCTAGACACGATTAGCGGAGAAAGTCAAATTATTTCAGACCACAAATTTGCGGCTTACGACCCCCATCTTGGATATGGAGTTCTGATGTATTCAGCATATACTGAAATCAATCCATTAGAAGCTTCAGATGAATATGCAGATAGAGAAATTTTCATTCATGATTTGGAAACAAATCTAACCAAGCCATTAACTGCAGATGAATTAGACCAATGGGACCCAGTTGTGCTCGAGGATTATTATGTCTATCAGCAAATGGATAGCGAAGGCGACATAAGCGTTGAAGTTCAGCAAAAAGAACCTACATTGCAACCCTACTCTTCAAACATACTGAAGTTCGGTGTAATATTGGTGATTGCTCTTTCGTTCATCAATATCATGCAACGACAGAAAGAATCCAATCTCAGCCTCCATGATAGCGAACTCGCATCATGATTTGTTCGAGTCTCTTTACGACATCCGTTGCGTCAGGAGGCATTCCACCGGGTGCCGCCTGAGGTTTTCCTAATTCCTCATCGAGCGCAACATATCCTTTCAAGACTAATTCCATTGCTCCTTTTACATCTGGATGGCTCGCTCTTAGGATTTCATGGAGTACGTGAAGATCGATTCCAAAACCTTCGAGGTCATACTCACGAGATGACAATCCAAGGTCTATCAATACAGGTTTGCGATTTTCATCGATCAGGATATTATTAGTTGACAAATCTCCGTGATTTACTGCATTACGGTGTAATTCGCGAATCGCCTTTCCAACATCGATAAGCAGTTTCTCATCGTGTTCATTATTCCTCAAGACCTCGATAAGGGGTTTACCATCGATTTTCTCCATGATTATCTTTGATTCTTCAATGTCCACATCCCAAATTGCTGGAACAGGAGCGCCTCTGCGTGCTAGCCAAATTGTCAACTTGATTTCATTTGTCATCCTTTTTTTGGTCAGACTGTAATCCAAATCGGGGTGTCTCCAGCCTCGAGGTCTGCGCTTTTTCATTACAGCTGGCCTGTTATGCCAAGTGCCTGAAATCACCTCGGCTTCAGCGCCAAGATGCAACGTTTCGCCTTCAGACCACGCTTGCATTGTATGCTCGTAGAAGTGTATGGTTGAAAAAGGAGTGCCTGCACAGCGTATTGAGGTTAGACTATGACTGTGTCTCTACCCATGTGTGCTATCGACTTCACCAATGATTCGATGGGTCCTGAAGAGGCTGCAATCGCTGATAGGATTGCGGAGCTAAAACAAGAGATGGGAGACGACCTTCTTATTCTTGGTCACCACTATCAAAGAGACCAGATAGTCATGCATGCAGACCTGCTTGGAGATTCATTTTTGCTTTCTGAGTTAGCAGCAAAGTCAAGTGCGAAAAACATCGTATTTTGTGGTGTCCATTTCATGGCAGAGTCCGCTGATATTCTAACCTCTGACGACCAGCGAGTGATTTTGCCAAACATGAGAGCTGGTTGTTCGATGGCTGATATGGCTGCACTGCATGAGGTCGAAATTGCATGGGAGGAAATACTAGCCAAGTCAGGCCTAAGTGATCCTGCAACAGCCAAGGAAGGAGACTCATGTCTAATCCCTGTTACCTACATGAATAGCGCAGCGGAATTGAAAGATTTCTGTGGCCGTCATGGTGGAATTGTTTGCACATCATCCAATGCAACAGGCATCCTTGACTGGGCTTATGAGAGGGCTGGGCCAAACGGGGCTGTTCTCTTCTTCCCAGACCAACATCTGGGAAGGAATACTGGTCTTTCAATGGGAATAGAACTCGATAAGATGGCAGTTTGGACTCCAGGTGAGGAAAACGAACTTCCAGAAGGCGTCAAGATAGTACTTTGGCACGGGTTCTGTTCGGTACACAAAAGGTTCACAGTTGCCCAGATTGAAGAATTTAGGAAAGAACACCCTGACGGAGTGGTAGTAGTTCATCCAGAGTGCCCAATGGAGGTTGTTCAAGCAGCAGATGCTAACGGAAGCACAGAATTCATTCGAAGATTTGTAGCTGAACAAGAGCCTGGAACACATATCGCCGTGGGTACGGAAATCAACATGGTTGCTAGACTAGATAGTCAGCATGAGGACTTACACATACAATGCCTTGAACCTACAATTTGTCCATGTTCGACTATGTACATGATTCACCCAGCATACCTGATGGATGTATTGGAAAGGTTGTCTGAGGGAGAAGTACCAAATCAGGTGATTGTTGCTCCAGAAGTACAAGAGGGAGCAAAAATTGCTTTGGAGAGAATGCTTTCAATCAAGCAGTAGATTCAAGAATTCTCCACCCAGCAAATGCTAGTAATGGACATAGTACCATTGTGACAACAACATAACCTATTGCCATTGTTGTATTGTCATTCCACATCTCAATTGTTTCTACAGAAAATGTCGACATGGTCGTAAATGCGCCTAGGATTCCGCCTCCAACAAAAATAGTCATTTCTTTTGAGATTAAATCATTGGCAAGTGCTGCCATACAAATTCCTAGCAACAGGGAGCCAACAGCGTTGACAACTAGCGTAGCTTGTGGTGTGCCAACCCACTCGCTAATTACAAAGCGTAGTAAAGCGCCAATCGCTCCTCCAATTGCGACTGCTAGATATGAATTCACAAAACGCTCTTGTTGTGACCACTCTATCAATCATGCTCAAAAACAACTAGCGTCAGCCACGGTTATGACCATCTGGTTTATGACGACCAATCAAGGAAAAGTAGAGGAAGCAAAAGAATACTTTTCACGTCATGGATTAGATGTCAAACAGTTTGAATTTGAAGCAATTGAACCGCAGGCTGACGATCTAGAAACAGTTGCTCTCTCTAAGATAGAACAAGCTATACCCCATCTTCCTAATCCAAATGATATGTTACTCGTTGAAGATGCAGGGCTATTCGTTGATGCATTGGATGGATTTCCTGGAGTTTATTCCTCCTATGTTCTCAGAACTTTAGATATCCATGGAATTTTGAAACTCATGAATCACTTGAAAAGTGAAGATCCGATACAAGATGGAAATTTGAGAAAAGCAGAGTTTAGAGCGGTTTCTGTTTTGTACAAAAACGGGCAAACCATCGTATCAGAGGGAGTTTGTCCTGGTAGAATTGCGCACTCTCCTGTTACTGGAGATGGTTTTGGGTTTGATCCCATATTCGTCCCAGCAGACCTTGATGAAGAAGGAAAGGCGTTACCTGTCGGTGAGATTGGGGTAAAGAGCACTCATGGTACTCCATTCGGAGGTATTCCCCTAGAAGAAAAACAGAACTATTCTCACAGGCACAGAGCACTCAAAGGAATACTTTCTCATCTCGACAGTCTTGGGTGATATTCTTGAGTGTGAGCGTTTTGGAGTGAGTTGGGCAGCATGAAAACCTCAAGGCTAATCGTTTTCATTCTACTCTTATGTGGGATACTTGCGTTCTTTTTGATGCAAGCAGATTTGGATGAAAATGGACGTTGGGGATTAGTAGGTGCAATCCTTCTCTTAGCAATCATTTGGGTTTACCTAGGAGATGCTCCTAAACCGGTGAATCGTGGTCCACAAAGAGCCACTGTTGCCACTGAAAAATCGCAACCAAGCGATGAGGCATCTGTCGATATTCCAGAAGTCGTAACGAAAGATGAATTGGACGGTGCTTCGCTAAGAGAAAGAAAGTTGGCGAAGGTTGCAGCAAGTAAGCAAGCCGAAGAAGAAAGTCAAATCACGGTTGAACCTGATGATGACTTAGAAGAAGTAACCGTTTCTGTGGAAGAGGTTCACGTTGCAGGAGAATACGTCGTCGAAGCTTCTCCACAATCAATTGAAGACGCAGATATTGCTGCACACATTCAAGAAAAGAGAGACCGCCACTCAAGAATCAGAGCGCGTATCGAAGAGCGTCGACGTGACCAGATGGCAGAAATTCGGGCCTCTACTGCCAAGATGTGGGAGGACCACAGTTCAGGAGAAGACTTGGTTGGGTTAATCCAAAGTGAGAATCACGGTCACAATATTTTGATTGAACCTGCTAATGCAGAGGCAGGTCACGTCTATGGCGCGACACTTGTCAGAGTTGATGAATCAACAATTCTGAAATTAAGAGTACCTCTAGACACCGGTTATGTCGCTGTTGAAGAAGAGAGGGCTACAACCGCAACTCTACCACTACCTCAGGGATTGCCAAGTCCCGAAGAGTTAGGTCTTCCACTGCCACCGCCACCGGGAGCATCCGGGGCTTTAGCAGCCCTAAAGGATGAAATGGCTAATGACGATTAGCGATGTTTCCATTCAGGCTCGCTTCGATTCAAGAACGCCTGAACGCCAATTTCTTGGTCTTCCGTGTCAAACAAACTAGCAAATGCAATTGCTTCGATTTCAACACCATCTGTAATGCCGTTGTCTAATGCTGCTCTAATGGTCTGCTTTGCAACCTTCATGGTATTCATTGACTTTGAAGCAATGGTTTGTGCCAATTCCATCGCCTTGCTTTCCAAGTCATCAGGTTCGCACAAGTGGTTCACTAATCCCATTCTGTAAGCATCTTCTGCACTGACATTGTTACCTGTCATCATCATCTCCATTGCGCGCCCGTACCCTACCAAGTGCACTAGTCTCTGAGAGCCTCCATAACCAGGAATTAATCCTAATTTGATTTCTGGCGTTCCAAAAATTGCACGAGTGCTTGCGATTCTTATGTCGCAAGAGCAAGCGACCTCACATCCCCCTCCTAGTGCAAAACCATCGACCATTGCAATAGTTGGCTTGTTCAGATTCCAAATCGCTTCAATTGCATTATCTCGGAATAATTCTCTAATTTCAACAGAGTTTTTCCCAGCGAATTCAGTGATGTCAGCACCGGCAACGAAAGCGTGAGGTTTTGCTCTTTTTCCCTCTGGGGGAGGTTTTGGTTCAGCGCCTGTGATAATTACACATCTAACCGAATCATTCTCCTCTGCCCATTTGCACATTTGCTTTAGTGAGTTAACTACATCTTGATTCAATGCATTGAGTTTGTCAGGCCGATTGATTGTGACCTTAGCTATGACCCCGTCACCGTTTTCACAAGCGATTTCATCGATGATTACTACTTCGTCCATAACACCCCGACAAAGTCATACCAAATCAATCTGTAAGCACACCTTGAAGTCATAAAGACACATGGGTAGTTTATGGCCGACGTTGAAGATTCCTTGGTAATCGCAAAAGATTTAGGCAAGCGATATGGAGATTTTATCGCCCTACATCCATTGAACGTAAAAGTTAGTTCTGGCGAATTTTTCGGTGTCTTCGGCCCCAATGGAGCTGGTAAATCTACGTTCATCAAACTCCTAACTGGACAATTACGGCCTAGCATTGGTGCTGTTGAGGTATTGGGCATAAACGCAGCAAGAGATCCACAGAAATTGAAGGCTAACATAGGGATTGTTCCCGAGTCAGAATCTCCACCATCTTATCTAACACCGAGTGAATTTTTGCAATTTGTTGGAAAGTTACGTGGAGTTGAGGATTTAGATTCTAAAGTTGAACACTGGATGGATTGGTTTGGTCTTCAGGAGAAAAGGGACACTATGTGTAAAGACCTATCAAAAGGTCAACGGCAAAAAGTAATGCTTGCATCAGCATTTATTCATGAACCTAAATTGCTATTTTTAGACGAACCATTCGCCAATCTAGACCCGATTTACCAAAGAAAATGTCGACAATGGTTGTTGGATATGGTTGCGAATGGTGGCACAATTTTCTTGTGCTCACACGTACTTGAGATGGCAGAAAGAATGTGTAATCGTATGGCGATTATCAACCACGGTAAGGTCCTCGCTGCAGGCACTGTAAAAGGGTTGAAAGAAAACGAAAAAGAAACATTGGAAGACGTCTTTATCAGACTAGTGGGACATTCTATCGAAGAAGCAGAGAGACTTAGCGACGAGGGAGTTAGTGAGGAGGAGTAATTCTGTCCGTATCGATTGAGAGCAAGGACTGGTCCGATTACAGGGAACAGTCAATTCTAGACAAGTTGGGTTCGACAAGTGCTGGAATGAAATTGAACACTCCACTTGTCGGTTGGAGTGCTTTTTCTGCTACATTTCGCGTAATGTTCATTGAAGAATTTAGGGAGAACTTAGATTTTGCAAAAAAGCGACGTATTCTGCTATTCCCATTGCTCGTAGCGTTGGTTACGATGGTGGCCACTATCGGTTTACAATTCCTCGTAGGCGAAGGCGCCGCTCAAGGTGCAGATACTGATTCCACCGCATTTACTTGGGAGGAAATGCGGTTTGCACTGCACCTTCCACTACTGTTTTTCAGTTTGGGAATGGGCTCTTTTGCGTTTTTGGGGAGAGAGAAAGTTTTGGCTAGAACAGGTACCAAGAACTACCTACTTGCTTCTCCGGCCCTTCAACCTCTAACAAACCCGACAGCTCATTTTGCGTATTATGTGAAAGATTTGACTTACTACATCATGTTAATATTGACTCCAGTTATTTCTGGAATGGCAATTGGAATTATGCTTGAAAGTTTCACAAATGTAAGCACACCTCTGGAGTTTAGCAGTCTTCCAAGAACTTGGGTAGCTATGTCCGTAACCCTTGCTCAAGGACTTGCCTTCAGTTTCATCGCATCTTCGCTGTGGTTGCTAGGAGGCTGGTTTAGTAGATTGACACCGATTTTTGTGATCGCTCTAGGCACTACTATTGGTTTGGGCCTAATGCCTAGGCAGTTGTTCTTGTGGGGGCTAGCAACTCAACAACCGGATGGTTTGGTCTTGGCAATACCCGCAATTGCAGCCTCGATTTTCCTAGCATGGGTTGCATCACAACTGGTTCAAGACGACTTTGAGGTCAAGGTTGTATCAAAGAAAGAAATTTTCCTTCCCGCATGGGACAGGTTGCGTTTCCTAGGAAATGGTCCGCTGAGGTTATTGGTCGCAAAAGAAACGGTTGATTTGATTCGATCGGGCTCACTAAAGAAGATGATTGTATCATATTCAGTACCTTTGATAGTTCTACTAATGATGGCCTGGTTAGTCGATTTTGCAGAGGCCCCTATACCCATTAACCTACTGTCTTATGCACCGTTTTTGGGATTCTTTGGATTTAATTTCTATTCGTGGTTAACCGCATTGGATTCTCCAGAACACATGAATGGATTGCCGCTGAGTGTACCTCAGTTGATTAGAGCAAAAGTTACGGTTTATTTCCTTGCGACAACATGGATATCCGTAATTTTCCTCTGTCTTATGGCATGGAGATTAGATGAATGGGCGGTACTGCCTGTCGGTTTAGTTGTGATGATAGCAAACAGCATCTACATCGTTTGCCTAACTGCTTTCTTGATGGGACTCGCTCCGAATAAGGCGATTTTTGATGCAAAAATAATGACTTGGTTTTGGATTGGAACAGTAATACCGCTTCTTGCACTATTCCTTCTTTCCTTTACTCAAGGCGACGTATCATTCTACGAAAATTGGGCAGACCAAGTCCAAGACAAGGGGTTACAAGCGGAAGCTGTAGAGTTCGACAATGAAAGAATGGCTACTGGGTTCAAAGGCATATTGGCAGTAAGCGCTGGTTTGGTGGCAGCAGCGATATTGTTGATGAAACTGCTCGACCGGAAATGGGGAAGGGCAGAGTTCAACAATTGAAACCCCGCCGACCTGATTATGGGACTCGTATTTGCTGTTAGCGGATTGCCTGCAGCAGGTAAAGGTGAGTTCGCTGCAATTCTAGCAGATGCAGGAATACCTGTGCGCTCGATGGGTGATATGGTAAGAGCGGAAGTTAAAGCGCGAGGCATTCCTGAAGCGCCACATGTGTTCGGCGAGGTCGCAACACAACTGCGAGCTGAGTATGGAGAAGATGTTCTGGCTCACAGATTGGTTGATGCTGTAGACGAATTATTACTAGACAATCAAATCGTGTTGATCGAGGGTTTGAGAGGCACTGCAGAGAGAGAGGTTTTTACTAATCACTGGGGAGATTTGTTCAAGGTCGTAGCAATCACTGCTTCCAAGGATTTGAGGTTCGAGAGAGTTCAATCACGTGCACGTTCTGAAGATGGAGATTTATCCGATCTTGAAGCAAGAGATAAACGAGAAACTGGATGGGGTCTAGATGTTATTATTCGAGAAGCGGATTTTTCCTTTTCAAACGAATCCGATTTAATTGATTTGCACAAGCGAGTTTCGGCTTGGCTTGATAACCTGTGAGAGGGCCCGTAGGGCCCCTCACAATGGCGAAAGGTCATAACCGAGTGTGACAGTGTCTCAAGTGTCAGGGGGTGCTACGTATGGCAAGAAAAAAGGGTGGAGGCCAGAGAAGGCAGAGAAACCAACAACGCGCAATGTACGATGAACTTGACAAATATCCCGTCATGCCTCCTCATGCATTCGCAAGAATCGTACGTGACAAGAGGACTCTAAACATCATTTACCAGATTATTGAGCCACCTTTGAACAAGAAAGAGCAAGAATGGCGAGACGAACTACTAGATATCTTCATTCGTTCACTTACGGCAAATATCGAAGAAATAGACGCAGACCCTACCGCTTACCTTCGTACTGCGATGGATAAAGTCATCAAGGCATACGGAATGAAAATCAATAAGAAATCCAAATCCAAATTATTCTACTATCTGCGAAGAGATTTGGTAGGATATGGAAAGATGGACGTTTTGATGAACGATGCCAACGTAGAAGATATTTCTCTCGATGGTACAAATGTCCCTATTTTCGCATATCACCGAAAATTCGAATCAGTGGAGACAACGTGTGTTTGGGAAACAGATGAAGAATTGGAATCTTACGTTATTAAACTCGCACAACGTTGTGGTAAGCACATCTCTGTTGCTGACCCGTTGCTGGATGCTACGCTGATGGATGGTTCAAGAATCGTTATGAAGTTGGGCCGTGAAGTTTCCACAAGAGGATCTGCATTCTGTATTCGAAGATTCAAGGATGATCCGTTCTCACCATGTGACATCATCGCTTTCCGTACACTATCATCTCTGATGGGCGCATACCTTTGGGTGGCCTTCCAAAATGAAGTTCCAATGCTATTCGTAGGTGGTACAGCCTCAGGGAAAACAACAACCCTGAATGCTATGTGTATTTTCATCCCATGGCAGATGAAGATTGTAAGCATCGAATCAACACGCGAAGTAAACATTCCACAACCAAACTGGGTTCCAGGTCTAACTCGACAGGGATTCGGTGGCGAATCCAACGAAGGAGAAATCGGAGAATTCGAGTTGCTAAAGGCTGCTCTGCGTGAACGTCCTGAATACATCATCGTGGGCGAAATCCGTGGTGCAGAAGCATACGTATTGTTCCAGGCGATGGCAACAGGTCACTGTGCATACTCAACGGTGCACGCGGATTCAGTACCTTCCCTGGTTCACAGATTAGAGAACAAGCCGATTGATATTCCTCGTGTATTGCTACCTGCGTTGGAAGCCTGCGCTATTCAGATTCAAACTCGTATTAACGGTCGTCGTGTAAGAAGAACCAAGCAGATTGTTGAAATCGTTGGTATTGATCCAAACTCGTTGGAAGTAATTACCAATGAAGTGTTCAGGTGGAATGTTGCAAATGACGATTTCATCTTCTCTGGAAAGTCTTACGTTCTAGAGAAGATTATGGTAAAAATCAATTTCAGCCAAGATGAAATGAGACGTGAATTAAGGACACGCAAGAGAATTCTTGAGTGGATGGTTTTGAACGATATTAGAAAAGCCGACCAAGTAAGTCAAATTATCACCGAGTACTACGTTAGGCCACACGAGATTTTAGCCCGTGTGGATGGCCTACGCTGAATCTAATGGAGGCGAAATCATGGAGTTAACCGCATGGCAGAAGATATGTCATCGTATTCTCGGCCGCGCCTTCAAGAAAAGGGCCCGCGGTGATGCAACTCTTTCAGATGACCTCGTTAAAGGCAACATGCCAATAATGCCTGAAGTATACATGGCGCAATTGTTTGTAACGACAGTTGCTGTAACGATTATCTGTGGAATACTGCTGGTTGGCGTATTCCTTCCTGATATCGGTCTAATCGCATGGTATGAGTCGAGGCCGGATATGAATTACGCTTTGGCTTGTTATGAGTGGGAATATTGGAATGCAGATTTGGTGGATGAGACTTTGGAAAGCCGTGGCTGCCCCTATTTCCAATACATGGAATTTCCGTTTTTTGCTAAAATTTTGATTCCGGTGGTACTTGGATTACTAGTGCCGTTTGGGACGTTTAAATATCTCAAGGGTTCGGCAGCCAGGGCAGCACACGCCAGAGGGGTAGCATTGGAAAAGTACCTTCCATACGCTGCTTCTTACACAGCCGCAATGGCAGCAGCGAACGCAACACCGCACAAGATTTTCAAATCGCTAGCGGTGAATGGAGATATCTATGGAGAAATAGCATACGATGCATCAATGATTTATCGAGATGTTTCCCTGCTTGGATATGACCTGCTTACTGCAATGAAGATGGCTGTTGATAGAGCAGCATCTCCGTGGATGACAGAATTCTTCCAAGGAATGGTTGGAACATTAACGGCTGGAGGCTCTTTGAAATTGTATTTCCTAAACCGTGCCGAACATTACATGCGTGAGAACAGAACACGTCTGCAAGAATTCCTTGAGTCGTTAGCTATGCTGGCAGAATCATACGTTGTGGTTGCTGTTGCTATGCCACTTTTCCTAATCGTTATGCTGGTCATTATGTTCTGGGTTAGCGGTGCTGGTGCGCAAATGGAAGAAAGCACCTTGTACGCTGTTGTATTGTTGGTATTGCCAATGATTCACGCAATGTTTGCTTTCATCGTATGGTCGTCAAGTGAAGAACAAAAAATGTGATGAGGAGGTGGGATTTTGGCACGCAAGAAGAAAGAGAAAATCGTCGTTAAGTTGGACTTGCCAAAAGACGATTCAACTCTTACTAAACTGTACGCCATCCTCGGTGTAAGCATTTTCTTGGGACTAGCATCGTTCACATTTTGGGTTACTAACTCACACTTTACGACAGCACCAAATGGTCAGCCACTATTCGTGAACATGGCTTGTGGATATGACCCAAATTACATTCCTACATTTGATGACAATGAATCCTGCCAATTTGATTTGCTAAAGGATGAACCAGACCAATTGGTTATGACCCCCGAAGATCCTTGGAAGGAATTCATTGGATTAGGTCAGTTATTCGATGTTCCCGGCATGGATGAAAACGTAACAGCAAGCGTACTACCCGAGCAGACTTTGACTGGAACATGCGATGTTGAGGCTGCGATTCCTTCTGATTACTCGTTCATAATTTATGACCCAGATGGTCAAGAAATTACTAGATACAGAGGAAACACTCACGCTAATGATGATGATTGTGAAATCTTCATCCAAAATATGGAGAAAGGTAACCTATACCAAATAGTCATCATTTCTGAAAACGTAGTTCAAGAAGCAACCTACAAACTTACGATGGACTACTATGATGGTGTTCCGGAAAACATGAACAACAAATCTCAATGGATTGGACCTGAATTAAAACTAGGCGGCCTATCACTAAGGCCGACCATTTTCTTGAATTTCTTCGGTATTGGATTCTTCATTATGTTTTGGCCTGCCTCCTTTTATTGGGACCGTGTAAAGGAAAAGACCAATCAAATGGAAGAAAAATTCCCTGATTTCTTGAGAGACCTCGCAGAATACTGGAAAGGAGGTTTGTCCATGACAGTGGCTGTTCAAACCTTGGCGACGAGTGAATACGGTGCCCTGAATCATGAAGTAAAGAAAATGAGTGATCAGCTTTCATGGGGTGTGGCATTTGGTGACGTCATCGAAATGTTCGCAGTAAGAGTCGGAACTCCTCTTGTACTACGTGCTATATCTCTGATTTCAGAAGCGAATAGAGCGGGTGGTAAGATTTCTGACATTCTAGTAACAGCAGCTAATGATAGCCGTGAACTCAAGTTCCTAGAAGGTGAAAGAAAACGGTCAATTGCATCCTACATTTCGGTTATTTGGACTTCATACGGTGTTTTCCTCGGTGTTATCGTCGTTCTTGCTAAGGTTTTCATTCCAGCGATTGCGGGTTCAAATTCCGATTCTGAAGACGGTGGAGGCGGACAGCAACTAGGAAACATGGTTATTCGAAACATCGAGCCATTGTTCTTCTTGACTATTTTCTATTATGGGGTTACTATGCAGGCTCTCGGAAATGGTTCAATGGCTGGATTAATGGCTACAGGTCGCTTTACCAGTGGAATGAAGCACTCGGGGTTGATGATTCTACTTGCATTGGTATGTTTCAACGTAATCGTATTTTCACCTGATCTTATTGGAGTAACCGCATTACCACAATTAAGCCCCGCAGCAGGAACATTTTCGCCATGAGGTGTTATTGTGCGGGATGATGAAAATGCACAAATTCACATTCTTGAAATGTTGACGTTATTTTGGCTCTTCTTCATGACTGCAGCATTTTTGATTACTGTTCATGTACCCGATGAAGCGAGTATTTCAATGGATGCTGAAATGCAATTCGCTGGTGAGGATGCAATTAATCTAGGATTAGCAACCCCTGCCTTGGAAAGTGATTACAACTCTAGATTGGCTGAATTACTAGCCAATGGTCAAAGTGATGCTGCTTGTGAATTAGTCCAGAATTATTTGGCGTCAGGAGTTGAAGCAAATTGTTGGTTAGCAAAGGATTCAGGGACTTCTCAACCGTTTGGAGAAGTGGCAACACCTGGTTCAAGCACTGTTAACTCACATGGCTTAGTAGCCGTAGACGGCCACCTATGGACAATCAGCCTTGATTTGTGGGAGCGTGGTTCATGATGCGAACTGTAAACAGAGGCGATGAAGGTCAGATGTTACTAGCAACTGGCGTAGTTCTAATGATGTCTCTTCTCTCAATGGCGATATTTGGTGTAAAAATGGCCGGGTTATCTATGCCATACGACACGGCTGGAGATGATACAATACAAGCCTCGGGTGATATCGCAGATAGCCTTCCGGAACTAACTGAAGCAAGAGCTCAGATTTGGTACGAATCGGGGTTATCTGAATTAGAAAGTGTTGAAAAATCAATCGAATCTCTTCATGACGATGTTTTACACCATGGAGAAATTAGAGGTGTTGAATTAAAATTGCTTAACATCACTGTGACAGAAGATTCGGGTGTGATTACTGTGTCGAGTGAATTAGGTGCAGCAGATAGAAACTCAATGCTGACGAGAATGATTTCCTTCGAAATCGATTTGGATACTTAATGCGATTTACGCCACTCGTTCCAAGATAAGTCGAGCCAGTGATTCATCCTATCCAGGCTATCTTTCACGACGGTTGGATCCAATGTATTCCAATCTGCAATTCTAGCCTTTTCTTTGAGTGATGATTGTATCGCTCTTATCCTTGGAAGAGAGGAAATATATCGGTCCGCATTTCTAAATGAATGACTCTCTCTTTGTTTTAGGAAGCTGGTGTGATGAGATTCATCATCAACGTGCATCACTATTCCAATTGCGATTCCACCGGAATCTCTCCATGAACGCAGTAGTCGAGAACTTGGCTCAATGTGGACTCCTTCCAGAATCAGGTCTATTCCCTCTCTACGTGCTCTTTCGATTGTGGCTAAAACCCCGGATTCTACGGCTTTGCAGGTATCTTGCCAATCAAGAACTGCATCACCTGAATCTCCTCTTGAGAATGATGAGCGGTGAAGTGCGTGGTTTTCACTAGTATCTTGAACACGCATGATTTCTCTGATAGCATCTGTTGACAATAATCTCGCAAAGGAATGTTCACTTGCAAACTTAACAGCAGTAGTAGATTTTCCTACTCCCGTTGCACCTGCAATCAGAATAAGGATAGGAGGGCGACCTGTGACTTTGGTCGTAGTCGTATCAGCAATACCAATCCGCCTCGCCATTATATGCTGCTGTTCCTGCTTGCTAATCAAGACAACCCTCGACGGAGAGGCTTTGAGGCGGTTATGCCTCGCCCCAGATATGGCGAGCGAACAAATGTGGGTTGCAGGCGAATGGACTGATGCAGAAGATGGTTCAACTTCAGACGTATTGAACCCTGCGACTGGGGAGGTTATTGCCACTACTCCAAAGGCTACAATTTCAGATGTTGAGAGGTGCGTTGCAGCATCTAGGGCTGCACTGAAATCAAAGGATTGGGCTTCAATGGATCCAGCCCAGCGCGGTCGCATCTTACAGAAAATGGCTGCAGCGACTTATGCAAATGCAAAGAGTCTAGCAGCGATAGAATCTTCCAATAATGGAAAGACATTCCGTGAAGCATTGAGTGAAATCCGCTATGGTGCTTGGACTCTGGAGTATTTTGCTGGACTATCTGATAAGATAGAAGGTAGCACAATTCCTGTTCCCGGAAATCGCTTGAACTATACTCTGAGGCAACCTCTTGGTGTAACTGCTCACATCGTGCCATGGAACTTCCCTCTACAACTAGCAATCCGTTCAATTGCTCCAGCACTTGCTGCTGGTTGCACAGTGATTGCTAAGCCAGCCTCTTGGACTCCGCTATCCTTGATTGCATGGATGAAAGCAATGCAAGAAGCAGAGGTTGGACTACCTAGCGATGTCTTACAGGTAATCACAGGGTCTGGCGGCTTAATCGGTGATGCTCTAGCGGGCCATTCTGGTGTCGATGGAATCGTTCTAACCGGTGGTGTACCAACCGGTCAAGCGGTAATGGCAAAGGCTAGTGAAAACCTGACTCCTGTAACTCTTGAATTAGGTGGAAAGGGTGCAAACGTCGTTTTCCCAGATGCTAATTTGAAGTATTGTGCTAAGGCAGTATGCTTTGGAATATTCATGAATGCTGGACAAATGTGTTGGGCAGGATCTCGTCTGATCGTGCACGAAGATGTTCACGATGAATTGGTGGAAGCAATTGTAGCTGAAATTTCCAAGTGGCCGGTTGGTCCAGGAATGGATGAAGGAATCAGAATGGGAAGTATGGTTCACACGTCCCACAGAGATGATGTTCTCGACATGCTGGCAAAAGGACTTGCCCAAGGTGGAGAAATCGCATGCGGTGGCAATGCACTAGATAGAGAAGGCGCATTCATGGAAGCAACCGTAGTAACAGGTGTATCCTCTGACAACCTATTGTTCCAAGAGGAATTATTCGGACCTGTTCTTGCGGTAACCAAGTTTAGCGAGGATTCAGAAGCACTCGCATTAGCAAACGATACTCCATTCGGTCTACTAAACGGCATATGGACAAACGACCTATCTCGTGCCCACAAGTTCGCAAGAGATGTTGAATCTGGAATGGTTAGTATCAATGAATACCCGATTACATTCCCTCAAACAGCATTCACAGGCTGGAAGCACTCTGGAATTGGTATTGAGCAATCCAAGGATGCTCTCAACTTCTACACGAAAGTGAAGAACGTCAACGTAAAGCTGTGATCCCATGGAAGTCAGTAAAAGAGACGGAGTAACACTCATCCAACTTACGGGTGGTTCTGCAACTCAGTCTTTCAGCAGAGAGTTCCTTCCAAAAATAAGAGATGCAGTGATGGACAATATTGGCTGCAAAGCGATCGTCATTACCGGAGAAGGCAAGTTCTTCTCCGCAGGTGCAGATATCAAGGCATTTCAGAAGTCAATCGATGACGGAGATAGCGTTGAACTAATTCGTGAACTAACCGATATCCTTCATCCGATGCTCGTGAAGATGCGCACGTCGAAGACAATTTTCGTTGCAGCACTGAATGGTGCATCTGCTGGCGGTGGACTAGGCCTTGCTCTTGCATGTGATGCGAGAATCGCCAGTCCAAATGGAAAGATGGCAGCCTCCTATTCTGGAATAGGCCTCTCTCCCGATGGTGGAACAACCTGGTTACTTCCACGCTTGGTCGGTGAACAGGTCGCCCGCCGTTTCTTCCTTGAAAACCAAGTTTGGAGTGCAGAGGAAGCATGCAAACTTGGTGCAATCGACGAAGTTGTTTCTGAAGACGATTTAATCGAGAGAGCAATCGAGATTGCGAACACATGGTCACAGTGGGGCAGCCACACAAAAGAAGCGACTAAGCATCTATTGTTAACTCAAAATGTGAATGACTTTGAGACCCATCTCAAGCATGAGCAAACTTTGATCGAAGCTGCTGGAACAACCGCATCCTTTGCGGAGGGAATTGATGCATTTCTATCAAAACGCAAACCTGATTTCTCTGACGACAGGTGATTTACATCGGCAGAAAATGTGGAATTTGTAGAAAGGAAGGTCATGATAGAAGGACCTGTCCCACTCCCAGTAACAAGGACAACAACTGGTTCAATAATCCCAAATGGAATGATGGTCCGCTTTTCGTAGAGGTGTTTTGGTTCCTCTCCATTTTACCTTTAATCCCAGTAATTTTCGTTTCAGTAATGGCCCCACCGATTTTTGTTGCTCTATTGATTCTAATATTATT
>WTIA01000075.1:0-18636 GCA_011522915.1 Methanobacteriota archaeon | reverse complement strand
ATTTCTGAGGCAATGGATGATTTAACTCAGCCAGTGGAAGATTTCGTTGATGAGGTTCGTGAAGATGTCAAAGAGAAATTGAAAGGATTTGATGAAAATATGAGTGAGCACGAGTGGTATCGCAAAAATAGAATCGCGATTTTCATTGCTGGTGCCTTCGCTTTATTTTTCGCATTGGCAGTGACACAGGTAATCATCGAGGAATTCTTGATTACTTGACCCTACCAAGGGAATTTTGCAGACCAAACGATTAGGTCGTTGACAATAACCTGAATTCCCAAGAAGATTGAGCCGAGTAGCATTACCCCTGAACCATCAACTCCATCTTGGTATGCACCATAGGCAAGCAGTCCAAACATTATGTTGCCAATCGATGCTAGAGCAAGTATTCCAATTACCAAGAACGGGGTCCAGGAATAGTCGTTGTTAAGGTGCATTCTAGTGCTATCGATCCAAAGCATTGATGGAATCAAGAACATTGCATAAGCAAGTAGCAGCCTTTGTGCACCCTTTCCATCAGATTCGCCCCATGGCCAGTGTAGTGATTCAAGTACAGCGACGTCTAGTTTGAATAGTGCTACCCACCAATACATTAGGAATCCAATTGCTGCCAAAAACATGAATGGCACAATGTAAGTGATCCATGAACTTGGTATTCCACCCCACAACGCAGCCTTGTCATCCATCTTTGACAGAGCTAAACCATAGCTAACCAGTACTAATGGTCCTGCGATGAACGTGAAGGTCCTAATCATCTCTCGACTTACTTCCATGAACGCTAGTAATGCAAACCCCTCTTAATGGGTTGTAATAATCCAAGTAACAAAACTCTCATTCCGAAAGTTCCATGTCTTCACCAGCGCAGAAATAGTGACTTACAATTTCGTGCGGGCATCACTGTACAGTGACATCGGTTGTCCCAGGCAACCAGTCCTCTTCTCTTAGGTGAAGTTCATTAATTACAATATCACATTGGACAGAGCAAATGTCCACCCCATTTTCTGCTACTGTGGCAATTTCGAATTCTTCCCAAACTGCATAATAATTGTCTATCCCTGAAAACGAAATAACACAGTCTGCATTTTGATACCCTGTAAAACAAGTGTAATCTTGGTTATTGACTGTGATATTGAGGTCAAAGCCATAGTATCCTTCAGAAACATACCAGTCTAATTCTCCATAGAATTCATCGATTTCAATAGTCATTAAATTATCATTTGAACCACTAGTTACCGAATCAGAATGGTCTTGTGCCAGATAGTGTGTAGAAGCCCAAGCATCTACGTGCCTAGCTCCAGTTGGGTCAGCGAAAATCCAGGTACAAAAATCGGGGAATTGTGTTGCATTTATTGTAGAATTCAAAGTTGTGTTATCTGAGAAGGCACCCAACTTATGGTACAACATACACTCAGTTGGCCAGTCATTATATCCTGTACCTAAATCCTGACCGTTCAAGTCAATTACATCGTAGTACACATAGCTGTAAAACAGAAGATCTCCCTCAATATGGTAATTTATGTGCCTGTAGTAATCTGCTTGCTGCGGGTAATGAGAATGTTCAATCAATTCATCCCCGTCAATATACCAGCATGTATATTCGATATTTTCTGCATCTGCTCGCCAACCTTCCCTCTCTCCATTGGATTGGAAGGTTAATTCCCTGATTGTGTGGTCATGATAGGTGTGCCAAAGCCAAAGTCCGTACAATTCGGAATCTAGAGCATCATCATCGCAGTTCGTGCTTGAACTACTTGATGAATCATCATCCGACAAACATCCTTGCAAAGATGACATCAGAAGAATCCAACAAACAAAGAAAAATCGCATCTTCATTGAGGATACTATGCGGATTTACTGCATAAATTTGGCGCCAACTTCTGAGATAAAACCCGCTTAGGGAAGTTCGGTTTCTTCAGCAGAACCCGATGACCAGTCATAGATTCCTTTACCGGATTTCTTGCCTAAGCGTCCTTCTGCGATCAACTTCTCAAGGAGTGGATGAGGTGTGTAAGAATCATCGTTGAATGATCTCTTCAGATTTAGTAGAATGTCTCTGCGTACATCTAGGCCAACTAGGTCAGTTAGAGCGAGTGGACCCATCGGATGCTTGTATCCTAATACCATCGCGGTGTCGATATCCTTGGCAGATGCAACTCCATCAGCTAGCATTCGAATTGCCTCATTCCCTAGTACTACGCCAAGTCTAGATGTTGCAAATCCTGGGACATCCTTCACGAGGATAGTTGTCTTACCCATCGCCTCTCCAGCAGCAGTTGCAGCCTCAATAGTTGATTCAGAGCATGAATCATGCTTGATCAATTCTAGTAGTTTCATAATTGGAACAGGATTAAAGAAATGCATTCCAATTACTTTGTCGGGTCTACCAGATGCAGCAGCGATGTCTGCAATTGACAGTGAAGAGGTGTTAGTACCTAGAATGCACTCTTCTTTGGTCATTGTACCAAGGTCTGCGAAAATTTTGTGCTTCAAGTCTGGGATTTCGGGGACAGCTTCGATTACTAGGTCAGCACCTTTCACCGCCTCGTTCATGTCTGATACTGCGTGAAGATTTGCGGCCCAACTCGCCTTTTGTTCTGCAGTGGTTTTGCCTCTAGCGATGCCTTTGTCCCAAAATGTATCTATTGTGTTCATTCCACGCTCTAGTCCTTCGGGGAATGCGTCGTACAGGTTGGTGTGCCAACCCGCCTGTGCACAAACTTGGGCTATTCCAGCACCCATTGTTCCCGCACCAATAACAGCAACAGTATTGATTCCCATGTTTAGCCCCGATGGGATTTAGGTTGATGACGGTTCCTTAGATTGAGCTAGGTAAACTCCGCCCACGATTAAGATGAATGAAGCAACAAGTGAAATGCCCAGTTTTTCATCTAGCAGTAACCAGCCGCTCAAAATTCCAAAAATTGGAACCAAGTAAACGTACATTGCAGACCTTCCTGCTCCGATGGTTCTAATTCCGTCAGCAAACCAAACGTAACTCAAGACGGTCGAGAAGATAGCAAGGAAGGCTAACCATGCCCACCCTTCGAGCGAAGCATCGGTTGGGAAACCGATTTGTGAGTATTCCCAAATTACTGCTGGTGTTTGAATTAGAAGTCCTACAACGCTTGACCACACAGTTAGGTGAAGCGGAGACATGGGGTTCTCTCCAGTCATTGCTTTCTTCATCAAAATAGTTGTACAAGCCCAAGATAGAGCAGCCATTCCAATCAACGCATCTCCCAAAAGCCTCTCATTTATTGGAAGGTCTATATTTGGTGAATACCAAGCGATTACAACAACACCACAGACTGCTGAAAGCAATCCCATACCAAGTCTGAAGTCGAATTTTTCTCCTAGAAATGGGACTGCTAGGATTGCAGTAAATACCGGATTGAATGTTATCATTAGTGATGCATCACCCGCTGCTGTCCACCTCATTCCGTACATGAAAAATGCCTGATAGAGGAATGTAGAGAGGAATCCAATCGCAGTGATAATTTTCCATTGATCTCTCGAGGGAAGAATCCATTGTTTTGTGGCTTTCAAGAATAACAAAAAACACGCTACTGCAATGATGTATCTAACCCATCCTGCGGTAAATGGATGAATTTCTAAGGCTGCAACTCTACCCGCTACCCAACCAAGACCCCATATTATCGCAACCGCGAGTAATTTCAGATGGGTTGAGGCATTTTTCATTCAAATCGCTCCAAGCCGAGTTGCAGAATTCGGGCTCTAGGTAGCCCGATTTCTGGCATTCCTTCGGCAGGTGCGTGAATTTTCAGTCCTTCAAGTCTTTGAACGTACAATCCGTATGATGCGATATCATTTGGAAGATATGGAGTAGGCAGGCCTAGTTTTTCGAGGCCGTCACATGCTTCTTTAGTGTAGATTGGATATACGTTAGTCTCAAAGTGCATCCAGGTTGAGACTCTCTTGCAGTCGATGTTTTCCAAGGTCAACAAGTGCTCTAGCAATCCAACATCAGGATATTTGATTGTTTGAATCGCCATGTTGACTTCCATTACTACATCTTCTGGCCAAGCAAATGGTGTGTTTTTTGCCCAAGAGTCGGCTAATTCGATATGCTCGATGATGTCTTCACCAGTTATAGCAAACAGAGTTTCCTGATACGGACGGTCTTCGTAGGCATCACTAACTAATTCAGGTAGTACCGAGTAGAAGCGTTCTAACTCCGCTTCGTCGGCTCCGTAGAGCGAGACGGGAATCAAATTCTCACCTCAGGCAGTTGCGCCAATTCCGCTGGCAAGTTGACGAGGAGTCAGTGGTTTGTCTTCGATCCACTGTTGCTTGAATAACTCCTTCAAAGCCTCTTCATCTTCAGCAGTTGGAAGAACAGTTCGCAAGTACTCTGCATATTCTTCGTCAGTTCCTTCGAATAGTTCACCGTTGGTGTAGCAGTTCTTTCCGCCAAAGGTTCCGATTTCTCGGTTGAAGTTCTCGTGAGGGACATACAATGTAACACCACAACCTTCTGGTAGGTAACCGTTCAACTTCTCGACTTCTCTAACGATTTCATCGTGATAGTGACCACGGCTTTCCTCGTTCAAAACTTCCTTGTCAACTTCGATTTCACCTTCGAGTTTCTTGCGCTCGTCCCAGCGTCCCTTAACTCCCCAGACGTATGCCCAGTGAGCGGAAGTGGATGAGTCTGTACCGAACAAGTCGTGAGCTGTTGCGACCCACTTGTTCATGTAGCGCTGTAGCATGTCCAGCGGAATAACTCCAGCCTTGATGATGCGGCGCAGTCCGTTTGAACCGGTTCCCAAGTGGAATGATTCCTCTTTGAGCATTGGTCCCATTGAAGCAGCTAGCGGCTTGAATGCAGAGGTGGAAAGCATACCAAGCTGGAATTTACCATCTCTGTCAACGAACATTGTGTAGTTGAAGAAATCAAGCCAGTGTGGCATTGGTCTGTTGAATGCACCTAGCAATCTGTCGCCATCTTGTGCGTTTCGCTCTAGCAACTTCTGAGCTTCTCTTCTTCCCTGCTGTCCAAAGTAGGTCATCAGTAGGTAAGCCATTTGCCAGCCGTGTCTTTGCTCTTCAGCCATGATGCGTGCCGCAGCGTAGCGGTCGTAATCTGTAGGTGCTGTAGCCAAGAGGTGGCGTTGTTGTTCCACAGATGCGAATTCGGTATCTCCTTGTACGGTGATCATGGCAACCAGTGAATCACGAATGTTCTGGTGGGGAACCTGTAGGGCTCTCTCCCACTTTGCTCTGCCTGCGTAATCTCCAAACTCGATTACTTCGCCAGCACGGTCCCAGTCAAATAGAATTGAAAGGTCGAAATCGCCTAACCATTCTCTGTCGAAACCAACTCTATCTTGCCATTCGCCAAAGTTGGCGACCCAGTCTTCCCATGTCTTCGGTAGTTCTGCCATGGTTGGGGGAAAGAGTTCCTACTATTCATTAATTTGCGAACATGTTCGTGCGAACATGTTCAGGGCGAGTTGCGACGTACCTCTTCAGCGAATACATTGAGGACTATTCCCTCAATCTTGTGAAGGTGTACAGATAATGTCGATTTGCTCAAGCCAAGTAGATTGGCTAAGTCGCTCAGCGTGATTCTTCTTGGCGTATCCCAGTATCCTTCGTTTAGAGCCGAATCAAAAATCAATCTCTGTTTGGGTGTTAACATTCTTGACCCTGTACTCCTGGTAGACACGACACGATATGGTGTACCTCCTTCCCTCAGGAGTTGTACAAGTTCTCTACTTTTGTCAGCAGAGCATTCTATGGTCCAATCGACCCAACCGTCTCTAACTTCAAACGGAGATTGAGGTATTACTCCAACATCCCTGATTTCTTTGATATAGCCGCCACCTTTTGGGGCAATATCAACCTCATATCGGTTTGAGCCAAGTTCTCTAACTTCGTCGATTCCTGGGTGCGCATTCAATTCTACTGTTAATCCACTTGAAGACGAGATTTTTGCAACACCTCTACCTCTTCCTAGAGGCATAGTTTCCTCTATTCTTAGAACTGCTTCGGGCCTTTTGCGTGATACGTCTCCTGACCAATGGCCTTCAGGCAATCGAACCTCGATACGTAGTTGGTTAACCATAATATCACAGTGAATGAATTCGGTCGTGTCTGGTTACGCTACCGGTTTGAACATCAATTAACTCAGCGAATGTTTGGACAGTATCATCTTTGACAATTACGCCAGGCAGATATCCGTCACACACTCCAGATGCAGCGAAGATTGCATCATCAGAGCGACATAGATCGGTTGCATCCCAAAGCCTAGTCAAATCATCGTCAACCATTTGCTCGGCTCTCTTTTCTTCTTCATCCGAGCGGAATACTAGTCTACCTTCGAAAACTCCACCGATTCCACGAATCGCAGTTGCGGTGATTACACCCTCAGGGGCAGCACCTATTCCAAGAAGCATATCGTAAGGACCATCTGGCCTTGCAGCCCAAATCGCAGCAGATACATCTCCGTCTCCCATCAAATGCAGTTGTGCCCCTGCTTCTTTGACCTCTTTGAATAATTCAGCGTGTCTTTCCCTGTCGAGTGCTACAATCTTAACTTCTGACATTGGCTTATCTAGAATGTCAGCAGCTTGTTCTAGGTTGTAGGTTACTCCTCCATCCAGACTGATGTGGCCCGCAAGTTCAGGCCCAGCCGCAATTTTGTCCATGTAACAGTCCGGAGCGTGAAGCAACGTTCCTCTGGGTGCAGCGGCAAGCACAGCGATTGAATTTGGTGAATTATCAGCGCAGTTATTTGTACACTCTAGAGGGTCTACTGCAATATCGATTTGTAAAGCCCCTTCGGTACCAACTTGATTTCCTAATTCTTCGCCAATAAATAGCATCGGTGCTTCGTCTCTTTCGCCTTCACCTATAGCGACCCTTCCATCAAATGGAACTTTGTCGAAGGTTTTTCGCATCGCTTCAACAGCGGCAGCATCTGCAGCATTTTTATCGCCTAAACCGCGCCATGCAGCACTAGCAATTGCCGCTTGGTCTACCGCTTCTAAGAAATGATGCGCTAGGTCAGCAGTTCTCGCCATGTTCTTTGCGATAAGCAACACCTCCATCAATAAAGCGCTTAATCCGCCTTGTGTTTTTCTAAGACAACGATATCTGTGATTTTGGTTTCTGGATATTGTCCATTCGAATCTTTCTCTAAAGATTTAACCATGTCAAGAGCGCATAAAAGGCCTGCAGAAACTCCCGTTAAGGCTTCCATTTCGATTCCGGTTTTGTATTGGGCATTGACTTCAACAGTACATCTTAACAAATTACCTTCCCAAGTCCAATCGACTTTACAGCCTTCGAGGGGTATTGGATGACAGTGGGGGATAATGCGTGGAGTTTCTTTGACAGCTTGGATGGCTGCAATTGTTGATGCTTCTATTACGTCGCCTTTCTTGATTTGGCCGTTCAGTATTGCATTTTTTGACTGATTGGAAAGGTGTAGAAGGCCGGTTGCAATCGCTCTTCTATGAACTATTGGTTTATGCCCAATATCAACAACTCCTTGGATACTCTTTTCCATGTTTTCACCCTAATCCTGCTTTCCAAGTTGCCCCACTTGGCTTGACTTCTTTTTTCCACAGGGGGGCTTGTCGTTTGAGTTCATCGATTAACCAAGAACATCCTTCGAATGCTTCTTTCCTGTGTGGGCTTGCAACGTGAATTGCAACTATATTCTCGCCTGGGCCTACTGAACCAGTTCTATGGCCCATAGCAACGGAATGCAAGCCGAATTTAGCTACAGCATCTTCTGCCAGACCATTTAGAATTTCAGACAATCTCTCTTGCCATGCATCGAACTCGAGCCTGAGAACTTCTTCGCCTTCATCAACGCCTCTAGTGATTCCAATAAAGGATACAATTGCGCCACATCCATCGGTTTGAAGGTGGCTACGTAATTCATCCACGTCCAAACCTTCAGGGGCTTCTTGAATGAAAATGTGCCCCTGCATAACCCTCCCACTACTGCCGCATCCTTGAAACCATCCACGCACATGGGGTGGCATGGCACAGGCAGGACCCATACACATCATGGGCGCGGGTTTGTCTGGTCTTGCGGCAGCTACAACTCTTGCAAAAGCTGGTGTTGAAGTTCATGTCCATGATGTCCGTGAAAATTCTGGTCAACGATTCGACGGTGATTTCCAAGCACTGGAAAACTGGTCTATGGATGCGGATTTTTTCGACCAATTAACAGAATGGGGGTACGACCCAAGCGAGTTCAAAGCCACAGAATTCAAGGAAGTAGACCTAATTCACCCCGATGATGAAATCAGCAAAACCTACTCTCCGAAGGTCGCTTACAGAATAGTCGAGCGAGGTACGTCTGAACATACAATCGACCAGGGATTTAAGCGAATGGCTATTGCTGCAGGTGCTAACTTGCATTACAAGAGCAAAGTCAAGGAGGAAGACTGTCAGATTATCGCTTGCGGTCCTAAGGGTACAAGTGCAGTTGCATATGGCGAGATCTTCAATACCAAGCATCCAAATCACATCGCTTTCCAAATGAATGACAAATTGGCCCCTGGCTCCTATTCATACCTGATAATAATCGACGGAGTCGGCCTGATTTGCACCTGTTTATGGAGAAAGCAAAGAGGAACTGACAGGTTCCTCAATGAGACAATCGCTTGGTATCAGAAGCACTATCCGGACATCGATATGGAGCCGATTAAGAGAGTAGGCGGTAAAGGAGACTTTACAATTAACAAGAATTACTTCCAAGATGGAAGGTATTACGTTGGTGAATCTGGAGGCCTACAGGACTTCATGTGGGGATTCGGAATGAGGATGGCGGTTTGGTCAGGCTACCTTGCAGCACAAGATATTCTTGGGAAATGTAACTATGAAACCGAAGTTCGAAAGCAATTGATGCCATATGTGAAAACTTCGGTTGCTAATCGATTTTTGATGAATAGAGTAGGAGATCGCACTTTCAAGTACATGTGTAAAGCATGGATGAAGGACCAAAAGAAGCGAGATGATGGCTTAGTTTGGATTGGCAAATTATTCCGTCCCAAGTGGTACAAATCTCTGCTCTATGTACTTGTCAATCCATTCATGCTGAAATCAGACCCAAAGGCGATGGGAAGAGGAGTTAGGCGTCTGCCGTTTAGAAAGGCCAAGAAAAGAGACCTCTGGGAAATGTCTGATGAAGCGAAAAATGTCGCTGACAGATGGGACAAAATTCGTCGCTCAGGTGGAAAGACTTCGTTCAGTGAGAGCAGCGATTGACTCATTAAGCGGACCCGTTTGGAGTGAACCATGAGCGACCTATACGGACTCAAATTAGAACCAATGCCAAACCGTCTAGTCAACTACGGAACCACAGACAATGGTATCGCAGTCATTGAACTAGCTTCAGACTCAGCAGGTGCTCCTCTGGAAGGAGACGCAATGGGCCCAAACACCTACACTCACGAAATGATGAGAGATATCGATTCTGCAATTATCAAGGCACGTTTCGATGATGATGTAACTGTAATCGTGATCACCGGTCACGGCTCCAAGTTCTTCTCTGCTGGTGCATCCATTCAGATGCTCAACAGCGTTTCTCCTGGATTCAAGTACAACTTCTGTCTTCACGCTAACGAAACCCTATCTCGCTTCGAGCAGACTACAAAGTTGGTAATCTGTGCAATGAACGGTCACGCAGTCGGAGGTGGTCTAGAAATCGCAATGGCTGCTGACATCAGAATCGCAAGAAAGAACTCCGGAAAGGTTGGTCTTCCAGAAATCAACCTAGGTGTTCTAGCAGGTACTGGTGGAACAGCTCGCCTAACTCGCCTAATTGGAAAGGCTAAGGCGCTTGAGATGATGGTCACTGGTGAATTGATGTCATTCGAAGATGCACTAGATTGCAACCTAATCAACCACATTTGGGAAGGCGACGCAGATGACTTCCGCCGTGACGTCCTAGATTGGGCTAGCCAATTCACTCTACCAAACAAGGCAACAAAGGCTGTTGGAAACATCAAGCGTTCTTGCCAGACAGGACCTGAGATTCCATTCGAGTACCACTTGGCTCTCGAGCGTGAACTTCAGGCTGCTCTATTCGGCAGCAGCGATGCCAAGGAAGGAATCGCAGCATACGTCGAGAAGAGAGTACCTTCATTTGAAGGCCAGTGAATACGTAGTTGACTTAGTTAACTACGCTAGTTATCCATAAACCGAATGTTTTCCTCGCATTTAGGGAACGATGTTTTGAAGTCCTAAAGGAAAGTGGGCGATTTGATGGCGACCAAATATCCTGTCCCAGCAGATGTTCCAGACGAACTAATCGAGACTTTCATCGACAACATGGATGCAGCCACTTGTGGAACAGGTAAAATGAATCTATTTGCTTGTGACCAGAAAATTGAGCACCTAAATGACGACTTCTACGATGGTGGAAGAGACATTCCACTGTCATCAAATGACCCAGCCCACCTCTTCGAAATCGGAGCTAGGGCTCATGAAGAAGGAACAATCGGTGTACTAGCAGGTCAACTTGGTCTCATAGCGCAATATGCTAGAGACTACCCAGACATACCATATTTGGTTAAGTTAAATTCCAAGTCGCACATGGTCAAAACTTCACAAAGAGACCCTGTGTCTCAAGCACTTTGGGATTTGGATGATGTTTCTGCTCTGCTGCACAACGGGATTAACGTGGTAGGAATTGGATACACTGTATACATCGGTTCCGAGTATGAACACGATATGCTTACCGAGGCTTGCACCTTCATTCGACAAGCACACGAACTTGGGATGATTGCAGTCGTTTGGATGTATCCAAGAGGGCAAGCGGTATCTGATGAAAAGGACCCGCAATTGATTTCGGGAGCTGCTGGTGTAGCGGCATGTATTGGTGCAGACTTTGCTAAGGTCAATTACCCAAGAGCATTCGAGGGTATGACTCAACCTGAAAGTCTAGGAATTGCTGCAGAAGCAGCAGGCCGATGTGGAATTATTTGTTCCGGAGGAGGATCACTTCCTCCCGAGGAATTCTTAGGAAGACTGGTTGACCAAATGCAAATTTCGGGTTGCAGAGGAGCTGCAACTGGAAGAAACATCCATCAAAAGACTACCGAAGAAGCAGTTAGAATGACTGCGGCATGCAAAGCTGTGATTTGTGATGGCGCAGGTCTTGAAGAAGCGCTTGCAATTTACAACGGGCAGTAATCTCTGATGCAGAGATATCAGTGGACCTAACAATATCCACTTTCCATTAGATTACGGATGGAACTCGGTCAGAGGCATTTATGCCATAATCAAACAAGTGAGGTCTAGTTATTTCGGTTGCAACTACTGAACCATTCCACATTCTGTGCAGAGGCTGCCTACGACAAGCCCTCCACAAAACATACAGACTCCAGCATCTGTAATTCGAGTGATACTAAGCATGTTAATACTCAGTTTCGCCTGATTAGGTCGTTTGTTTGGACGTTGCCTTCTGAATCGATAATCAGAGGCTGTCCTTCTTCCCAGCCAGGGCAGTTGTCTGAGACCCATGTTCTGGTCGCCCATTCGCAGATATCGTATCCGCCAGAGAGAATGCCGGAGCGCTTGATGTATCCTACTTTGACTATGTCCTTGTCTTTGGAGAGTACATTTCCGAGTTGTTGACTAGTAGTGCCGTGTCTCATAGTACTGTTGATGTGTTCTAAAATTTCAGCGGTGTTTCGGGGACGATCTCCCAGGAACTTCTTGATTTTTTCACGTATTCTTACTGTCTTCATTTGCATTCTCCTCCTTGTCATTCGGCCGATTCCCGTTCGACGGGTGGGCCGTTATACAAGAGGAGCGAAGCAGCCCATATAACCGTTCTGCTTCCAATGGGGTTGAAGTTACACTAACTTTCACGAAACAGGGGTTAAAATGTGGTTTTATTGGTAAACCGAGTTTAATAATTCCAATCTCCAGTGGAAATGTGTAACTTAATGTAACTAAATTATTGTTAGTAAGCAAATATCTTGATATGTTAGCACTAATTCGCTAATTATGGTGACAATGGTTCGAAGTAATCGCATCCGTTCGACTCATCAGAGGAGAGTATTGGATTGGTTAGCGGACGGCGGAGGTACAGTTACCGAAGTTTCGAATGCTTTGTCAATTAGAGTTCCACACGCTTCAGCAGCACTGAAGAAGTTACGAGAATCGGGGGATGTCGTTAGGGATGAAGCTAATTTACGAGGTTCAAGATATCGATTATCATCTCAAGGCCTTTCCAAATTGGAAGCAGATGGTCTTGCAAGATTAGAAGATTTAGTGCATTGGCCTCCACCCCCGGGTGCAGCTGGAATTGTATTAGCAAGAGAGGGCTCAATGATGCTACTTGGTTACGCATCTCAACCAGCAGGTCCACTACTTGGAATACCCGATAGGCCTATGGATCAGGAAAGTGGTGTCTTACAAACCTCCAATGGAAATGTAGGGGAGTCCGTATCTTGGCGTTGGGCGGTTCAAAGGGGCGAGGGGCCGATTTGGTGGGACCTTGATACCATGCGTCGAACTAATTCTCCAAGTCAATCCAGTCCTACTACTCTTACTGCGTGGATGGAAAGACCGAAAGTAATGGGTATTGTTAGAGCAAGGTTACTGGACGAAAGTATTCCTTGGCCGGTAAGTGTTGGTAGTTGGTTCTCATCTCTACCACAGGGATTTTGGCCGGATTTACCGCAGGTTTTGCAAGATGGAGAATCGGTAATTGGTAGGGCTGGTAACTCTGGTCCGCTAGTAAGTCCAAGAGGCTCTATTCATGCGGTTTTGGGCCGTAGAGTGGACCGTTCAATCTTGGTTACAAATATGTCGACCAATTCAACTTGTGTCGTCGATGGGAACCTGATTGGAATTCCAGCATCTCCTCTGCCGTATGGGATACTCAGGTATTGGTTGGGGTTAGTTCATCCAAGATTGTCCAGTATATCACTGGAGTCGAAGTATTCACGTCTAATTGAAGATATCAAATCAAGAGCAAGTAATTCTCTAACAAGAAAAGTGTTGAGAGATTTTCCAGGGAGGGAATGGACAGGAAAAAGTAACTCGGTTATCGATACAAGACATCTCTCCCAGAATGGGGGAGAGGCTACTCTAATCTTCGCATTAGAGGAAATCGAATCACCAATTATAATCGATTGGAGATGGAAACACGTATCTTCATTAGACAGATTAGCATTAGACCACAGATGCAGGTTGATAATTAGCGATGCGATGGAACTTGATGTACCATTCAAAATACACGCTACAGGAGCTTTAGGAAAATACAATTTAGAAATGCCTGGAAGAATACAAATTCCAATTTCCACATCACAAGATTCGCAAAAACCACACGATTGGCAAGCCCCAAGGAATCCAGATGAGTTGCAAAGAGGAAAGGCCACATCTGTGAAGAATGCGGATAGTGAAGATGAAGCATTATGGTTAGCGTGCCAATTGGCCGAGGGAGATGATGTTTGGGCAGACAAACATGAATCTTCTTTCCCGCTCGCATCATGGATTGCAACCACTCCTGAAATGCATTCTTCTAGATGGCGAAGAATTGGAAATCGAATAGATCCTGTTTGGGCAGCCCTAGCAGATTTGAGTACTTTTGATGATGATGAACTATCAGAATTAGCATTAAACGACGATAATGCATTGTCAGTTTTGGTTGACAGGTTGCGAAGAATACCTCTCTCCAACCTAACAAGGAATCCCACATCTGCTTCTGTTGCTACTGCAATATTATTGAGCAGAGAATGGTTCGAGGATTTGCCAGATGTTGTCGATTTGTGGTTAAGTCAGCCTTTGAGAGCAAGTGAAGTTCTCAGGAAAAATTGGAATTTCCCTGAAATTAGCAGACTGGTAGAAGCGTGTGCTCAACACAAGATGCTTCTTGAAAGTGATACTTTCAACCGAGAACAAATTTTAGCAATAATGGAGGATGTACACTTTTCCCTCTGGAGAAACAAATCACGGGCTTGGCTAACGAATTGTCTCTCTTCGGCAATGGGTAGGTCTGCTTTGTCGATGTTGGGGCTTCCTTGGCCCGTTATACTAAGCGAAATGGAAATTCCATCCGAAGAATTGGCCCTAGTTCATCACATGCCCGAAGGAATTGGCAAGGATTCATTACTCGATTCGTTGGAAGGAATAACCGCTTCAGAGCAAGGATTTAGTCCACCAGTAGGTAGAACTCATCCGTTTGCAGGTTGGCTTTTCTCAGACAAGGTTCCGTTGATACCTCTGGAAACAGAATCGAATATGGATATTCACATCGCTTTACACCGACGTGTTCAACAATGATGAGCATTGAGGAGAACTTGACCGCACATGCAACATCGCAGGGAGGGCGTGCTGCCCGATGAACTGTGATACCAATGATTGCGGTCATGTGCCATCGACGAAGACCAGGGTGACTTTCGGGAATGACCTCTGATGCAAACCGATGGACTATGTGGTCGGTAATGGGTCCTCGCTGGACGAGAGAATGAGAGTGAGACAACCAACCGGCTGCACAGACGCCCTGACCCTGGGTCAAGCTCCCGAGGAGACGATGACAGGGGCTGTTACGGGTCGGGGCACATACATTTCTTGCGATTCATTGAATAGCCATCCAAACCCAGTCATACTCATGGCGAAGTTGGAGCGCTGCTTAGTTGGCGGCACCTTCGACAGGTTTCACAAAGGTCACAAAGCTCTACTAGAATTTGGTTTAGAGGTTGCAGACTTCGTCGAAGTATGGATAACGAATGACGAAATGTCAGCAGCAAAATCTCCAATACTCCAATCATTCGAAGATCGTAGAGAAGCAATTCTTGCATGGGCAGATGAGAGAATCACAACCCATGAATTAGATGACAACTATGGTCCAGCACCTACCCGAAAGGATTGTGATAGCATTATTTGCACTCCAGAAACGTTGGGAAATTGTCAGAGTATCAATGAGATGCGTTTGAAAAATGGGCTTCTCCCTCTCGAAATAATCGAGGTTCAACATAGCCTAGATGAAGCAGGAGGAATAATTTCAAGTTCAAGAATCAGGGCTGGTAAAATCGACTGCAATGGCAAATTATGGGTCCAAGGTCCGCAGAAAAATCAAACATTTCATTTCCATCACGGCTTGGATGAAGAATTAAAGAAGCCAAATGGTGAGTTATTTACAGGTCCCGAAGATTCTCCAGAAGTTGCTATGTCATCTGCATTGGAGAATTTAGCACCTGGCAGTATAATTGCAGTTGGAGATGTTTGTGTAGCAACTCTACTAGACATGGGAGTTACTGCAGATATTGCAGTAATTGATGGTATGACAAAGCGCGTTGAGTTAGAGACGAAAGTCGACCAATCGAAATTTGATGTGTTGTTAAGCGCATCAAATCCGCCGGGACAAATAACACCATCCTTGTTCATGGCAGTGGAGAATGCACTTCATAACGATCAAACAACATGTATCGAGGTGGATGGAGAAGAAGATCTAGCACCGATTGTAATCCATTTGCTGGCTCCATTAGGAACAAACGTCATTTACGGCCAACCAAACACGGGCGTAGTGCTCCGCATAACTACCTTGGAATCCAAAGAGCAATGCAGAAATCTCCTCTCAAAATTTGAGGTGAGAGATTGACACTTGTTTCGATTGCAGTTTGTGTTAGAAATGGTGTTGATTGGATTGACGGTTGCATGGATTCATTAGTCAACCAAACTCATTCTCCATTGGAGATAATTTTGGTTGATGATGGCTCATCTGATGGAGGCAAGGAAGTAGTAGCAAAATGGTCAAAACACGAATTAGTTACTACAATTCTACAAGATGAGCTTGGTCTATCGGCAGGTAGAATGGCTGCATTAGAGGCATCAAAAGGGGAATGGTTCGCAATTACAGATATTGATGTCAGGCCTGAATCCGACTGGATTCAGAGGATGTTAGAATCTTCAAATTCTAGAGATGGCGAGGATGTTGTTGCCGTTACCGGAAGAACCGTGTTTGGCCGCTCAGATGATGTAATTTCAAGAATACGCTCAATTGAGATAGAATCAAAATATCGTTCTAGGCCTCGTAGGACTAAATTAGCAAATGGTCCTTGCTCAATGTTCAATCGTGATGCTTTACTTGGAATCGGAGGATTCGACCCTTCCTGGTATCATGCAGAAGACATGGAGGTTTCATTGAAATTGATAGAGAGTGGTGGAACGATTGTTTACACTCCTGATGCGGTTGTAAATCACGTTCCTGAAACAGGTTTGCGTAGATTTTTACGTAAACGAAAACGTGATGCAAGGGCTCACGTTAGAATTCATAGAAGATACAAGAGGGTAAATCATGATTTCATTGGTTCTTCTTGGATTGTATTGTGGATGATTCCTTTACTTTCTCTGGGAATTTACGGTATATCAGATTACATTAGCAATCTTCTTTCTTTTGACACAATCGATTTAGATTCGATCTACTATTCATTGACCAGAGAGGTATTGTTGATTACAATTATTCCGATGTTTTGGTTTGTTTCCTTCCTCAGAAGCGATTTACCCAAACGAGGAATATACTCTAACATAGTACTGTTATCTTGGTCAGCGGCTTTGTGGCATGGTATTGCCATGGGCTACATTGATGCACTACTTCGAAGGAACGGACACTGATCACTCTTCGTCTTCGACTGTAGATAGCATTCGTAATACTAAGCCAAGACCCATCAAAGCGATAGCAATAGAGTAAACACCAGGGTCAATCCATGCTAGGTGCATCACTCCCCAGTAGAAGTAGAATACCATGCTGGCTAGAATAGACCATGTTCCAAGTGCTCGATTCCATCCGCCTTCAAAGTCGAGAAGGTCGTTGTACCAGTCGTTTGTTACCATTGATTTGACCCAGTTACCTGCCCCATCTTCACCGATTAGGGTTTTGGCACCTAGGAATGTCATGCCACCAACCAAGGCGATGAATATGGCATCTCCTGCAACGAATGCAGCAGCGTCATCTTTGTCACCGAAGGCTGCATTTGTATATTCGAAAGTCAACAATCCACCCCATGATACACGATATGTTGGGTGTATCATCCCCATGAGGTTGAGGACAGCGAGCATAAGTCCGAGCAGTCCTACCCAGAAATACCAGTTCGCTAGAGTATTTGATGGCTTCATTAGCATATCGAACATACCGTTCTCTGCATTCTCGCCTACATCGCTCATGGGCCGTGCCACCTTCGACGCGTTTATGAGTATTGGCATAGCCAAAAACGTCTAAATTTAATTCAAAGTCTGGACTGGTGACGGTATTTTGCTGAGAAAACTTCGTTGAGTGCAGGCTCAGCTTTAGCCATAATATCGGACGGGTTGATATTGGTTGGAATACAGGAATTAATTTCCTTACTTCGACCATATCTTCCCCTTGAAATGGTCTTTGCAGTAATCAGGCCTAACATGTCTAGATTAGAGATAATTCCTGATACTCTTCTCGATGTCAAAAATTGTTGTCCGATGTTTGCACAAGCCTGTTTGTAGATGTGATAAACCTCTCCCGTCTGCATATTTCTTAGTCCGTTGTTTTCGTTAATCAAAACAGAGGCTAATACTAATTTTTGCTGTGTTGGAAGCGTACGAATTACGGGTGTTACTTGGTCGGATTCGATTTGTGCTTGTGCTATTCTGACGTGGTTCTGGTCCACGATGTCAAGTCCTTCTTGTTCGGCTTTCTCTGTTGAAACTCGAAGTAAATCAAGCGCACAACGAGCATCCCCGTGCTCTTGAGCTGCTAATGCTGCACAAAGTTCGATTACGCCAGGACCAATAGCATCTTTGCTTATTCCAACCGTCGCTCTTGAGCGAAGTATATCTTGTAATTGTTCAGCGTTGTATGGATTGAACACTATGTCTTGCTGACCCAATCTGCTCCTAACTCGTGGGTCAAGGAAATCAGTGAATTTTAGGTCGTTTGAGATACCGATTACACAAGCACGTGCATCCTTCAATTCTGCGTTTAGGTTAGTGAGGTTGTAAAGTAAATCATCTCCAGCTTTCTTCACCAAGTGATCTATTTCGTCCAAAACTAGAACGTATACGCCACCTCTCTGGTTCATTCGCTTGACAACTTCTGAGAATACTCTGTCAGTTGGCCAACCGGTGAATGGAATATCATCTCTTTCGTAATCTTCCAAAAGAGCATTTCCAAGATGTGATAGAACTCTATATTGGGTATCGATTTGTCTACAGTTAACCAATACTGGGTAAACCATTCTTCCAATGGCTTCGCCCTTTGCTTCCAATTGGTCACAAACGTATCTTGTTACAGCAGTTTTACCTGCTCCTGTAACACCATACAAAATCATGTTTGAGGGAATGTGTCCTTTGAGTGCTTCAACTAAGTTGAAAGACAACTGGTCCCTCTCGTAATCTCGGTGGGGAAGTGTTTCTGGCTGGTAGGTATGACGCAGCACTTCCTTTTCGACGAAGAGGGTTTTCTGGTTTAGAATACCGTCGAAAATATTTCTCGTCAAAAAGTTTCACCTCCTATTTTTCTTCACGCTGATGTTGGCCCATCATCACACCGTGCGTGATGCCTTCGGGGAGTCCGAGTCCACCATATAAGAGTACTCCTGACATCAACACTAATGATGTATTTTTGACCATAAGTTGGATTTCAATTGGGGGTATAAAAAGGGAGCCTTT
>WTIA01000076.1:19628-20695 GCA_011522915.1 Methanobacteriota archaeon | reverse complement strand
AAGAAAGGACCTGTTGCTGACGAACCAGTCATGGGAATGATGGTTAGACTAGTTGATGCAAAATTGCACGAAGATGCAATTCACCGTGGACCAGCACAGACTATTCCTGCAGTAAGAAACGGTATCAAGGGCGCAATGCTACGTGCACGTACTGTTTTGATGGAACCAATGCAAAGGTCTCACGTCAGCGTTCCAAACGACTGGCTAGGTCAAGTTACTCGTGAAATCACTAACCGAAGAGGTATCATCGAAGATATGCCATCTGAAGGAGAGGCAACCACTGTTATCGGAACTCTACCAGTTGCTGAAACATTCGGATTCTCTAACGACATCCGTGCTGCTTCTCAAGGTAGAGCTGTTTGGAACTCAGAAAACATCGGATTCGAGATGCTTCCACCACAACTGTTCGACAAGGTTGTCGGTGAAATCAGAACAAGAAAGGGATTGAAGCCTGAGCCAAATCCAGAATCTTACTACGCTGATTGAGCAATAGTTCAAATCAAACAGACATGCCCAAGATAGCATGGGCAAAGTGCTTGGTATCTTCATCTCAGATGGTGGAGTTCCAAAATTGTCAGTAAATTCAGTTCATGTCACTAATTTTGGACTCGTTGGAGATAATCAGGCAGACAAAAAGCATCACGGTGGCTTAATGAAAGCGGTGTGTGTTCTTGAAAATGAATTATTACTTAGGTTGCAATCTGAAGGACACCCAATACAGCCCGGTACGACTGGCGAAAATCTGCTATTGGAAGGATTCAATCTTACAATTGGTTCATTATTTAGGGTAGGTAACGTAGAATTGGAGGTCGTATCGGCTGCGACACCCTGCAAAACAATTTCAGAATCATTTACCAATGGAAATTTCAACAGAATTTCTCATAAAAAACACCCTGGGGAAACTAGGTGGTACTGTAAGGTAATCCAAACCGGTAAAATCAGTATATCCGGTTGAGCTGATAATCGGTCAACTCCCTAAGTGCTCTTAGTGCCGGGCTTTCTGAAAGACGGTCTAGGCAGTCGTGTGCCTTTCTATGATATGCCTCAGCCTTTGCTTTTGCATAATC
>WTIA01000076.1:0-19528 GCA_011522915.1 Methanobacteriota archaeon | reverse complement strand
GCAATTGCAAGCATAGCATCACCTGCGTTAATTGCAGTCGGTAGATCATACGCCTTGTGAACAGCAGGCCTTCCTCTCCGGACATCATCATCATCCATTATGTCATCATGTACCAAGGTGAAATTGTGAATGATTTCTATTGCAGCTCCGACATCTAACAATCCGGAGTGTGTATCGCCTACTGCTTTGGCCACAAGCCAAGGTAATGTGGCACGCAGCCTTTTCCCTCCGCCCTCCAGTAAATGCATCATTGCACCAGAAAGCCTCTCTAAATTTGAGTGGGTTAGGGCTCTTTCAATTCTACTTTCAACCAAGTCTTTTACCTCTGCGATGCTAGTTGTTAGATCCGCACCAATTGCATTAGGAAGCATGTGCGATACGTCCCCCATATCGTGAATTAAGTCGTCTGGTTTTGTGCATCCTGGCCTCCACCAATCATCTGTCATAATTCTAGCAGCAATACACCTGAACCATGGCGCAATGATTTCTTCAGAATCAGAGATTAACATTTCCTCTAGGTCTTCCTTCGATACCCATTTGATATCTTCAACCTCATTCGGGTTTGGGTTCAAATCAACATCAGCATGAATTACCAAACAATGGTCGACTTCTCGCTCAATCCATTCTTCATCTTGGCGTGATTGATACCTCATCCTAGTTACAAAGTCGAACTTTTCAATCGGAACTTGTGAAGGATGAATTCCTAACTCCTGCTCGAGTTTCCTAATTGCAGCTCGCTTTACACCAAGTGCATCCTTGAGTTCCATCTCTTCTTCAGAATAAAGAGGATGAGAACAACATGAATTTGCCCAAACACTTGGGAACGTGATTTTGTGTGATGCTCTTTTTTGAAGAAGAAGTCTACCTGATGAATCGAAAAGTAGGACGCTAAAAGCCCGGTGGTACTTTCCTACCTCAAAGTGTGAATCCAACTTAGATATGGGTCCTATAACTTCGTCATGCTCTGTAACCTGAATGACCGCTTCAGCCATCAAAGATTCCTGAACAGAATTTGAACCATCTAAAGCGGAGGAAGCGTCAGATTCCATTTGGATTGTTGGAACATCCTCTATCCCATATCCTGACATCGACTCACCTACCATTCGGTTTCGCGTCCACTACATCAACAGTTCCCCGATTCAATCCGGGTTCCAATTACTGATTTTCCTTCTATAGCGTCTAAAACCCGTTCCGGAATTTCTCCATTTATCAGGACAACATCAATTCCTTTTGCTGCAATCATGGCACCCCGTGCAGCCTTTAGGCCAATTCCGCCAGTCACGTCAATTTCAGTGGAATGTTCTCCTTCAAAGCTCATATCTGGGGTCCATATCTCAATCAAATCCTCAGGACCTGCTTTTGAGGGTGGTACTCTAAGTATGCCATCAACCCCACCTATCGCAAATACAGCTCTTTCTACATCTGCGATTTCAGTTGAATATCTCAACATCAAGTCATCGCCTGATAATATACCAAATTCCTTGATTTCATCATCGACGACATCACCGTAAACTACAGTGACACCATGGTGTAAAGGCAGTTCTCCCCTAAACTCCGCACCAGTTCCCTTAGCCCATTGGTGCGGAGAGTAACTCTGAACATCGAGACCAAAGGACCTCAATTCTCTAACAACAACCGAATTTAGTTCTAGCATATCATTACGGACATCCATTACTGCTGAATCTTGGTTTAGTTCTGGGATTCTGCCCTCTGTCAATCTGAATTTCTTAGCTTTCAGGTGACCGAATGAGCCTGCACCGTGAACGATGACTAATTTCTTCGACGTTTTGGAACATACCTCGGCCAGTGACCTGATTACATCGAGATTGACTGTACACAATTGATCTTTGTGAGTGATTAATCCACCACCCCACTTGATTACAACCGTGCCCGCCATGTGTGTGGCAGGTGTTTCCTACTAATGTGTGCATTGGATTTACATGGGAGAGGCGTTAGCGGTCAAACATGACAGAGTCACCGTCAGTGGATGAGTTCATCCGACACATGCAAGCAGAGTTGGATGCTTGTGAAGACATTGTGGATAAAAATGAGCGACAGAAGAGACAATGGCAAATTGAATCCACACTACTGATGGCAATTGAATTTTCGAATCGGTTCAAGGAATTGTCCAAACTAGGTCAAAATCCAATCAAAATTGTCCAAGCATTATCTTCACCAAATGCAGATAACGCAGAAATCGCAAAACAAGTTATTGCGATCGCTGGTGGAATGTGTCCACATTGTGGTGCAAGTATAGATGCTGACCTTGATTTCTGTTCAAGTTGCGGCAACTACATGGAATGATTATTCCTCTTCCCAGATTCTAATCATATCTTGAATAGAAGGATCGTCTTCTTCAACGTGATAGAGATACTCAGATGGCATCTCTTCGCAAAGGAAAACCGTTTTTCCCGCACGCCAAATAGTGAATCCATCCGCTATTGCTCTGGTAGTATCAACTTCAAGAATTGCGGGCCTGCTTATTCTTACGTGACCTGCTTCCATTGCGTTCGCAATTGTCTTTGAAAGGTGAACGTGCTTCCTGTCTCCGGCTGTGATGCCATATTCCATGTGAGTTGAAACCGTCTCTGGGTCACAAGGCCAATAAAGCGCTTCTGGAATGTCATCTGTTGGAAGATCTAATTCAAGTTCAATAGAGTGCCCATAAGTAGCTCTAATCATTTCACCTTCGACTTGGTACCTTCCTTTCGTATCGGCATTTGCAATTGCTTCAAAGTGCCATCCTCTAAGCCAATGGAAGTGTCTCCTTTGGTTTTGAATCGCCTCGGATAACTCCCTTGAGTTTACCCATCCGTTTAGGTCCATCTCAACTCCAAACTTCTCTGGGGCATGACGTAGTACAAGGGCAAGGATTCTACCAAGGCTGTTAGCCTCTCTATCTGACATGATGAACTTACCTTCAGCGTTGCATTCTGGGCAGTTGGTCCCGCTGAAGTGTCCATGTGTTCGACATTGTCTTAGCATGTTTCGGGCTGATGACAACTCCTTCATAATCAGTTCTATGAACTGAGATGTGTTTTAGGGCAATGATATTGAAAGCACTCTCTTTGGGCAGTTCATGCGAGCAGTTATCGCTGACTATGTTAGGACGCCGTTCCACAGGGCACACAAGGGTGAACTTGCACAAGTCAGACCAGAAGACATGCTAAACGCAACTATTACAGAAATTCTGAGTCGCACAAGGATCAATCTTAATGATATTGAGGACTTAATGTTGGGCTGTGCCTACCCAGAGGGGGTTCAGGGACTAAATTTAGGCAGAATTGCAACATATTTGCCAGGACTACCAAATACAATTCCAGGGATGACAACAAATCGCCTCTGTGGATCATCGATGCAAGTTGCACATAGTGCAGCGGGGGCAATCGGTTTGGGTTCTGGTGAGGTGTTTCTAACTGCGGGTGTTGAGACCATGTCGCTTGTACAACGAGGTGGATGGAACCGTGACCTACATCCAGGAATCGAATCAGAATATCCAGATGCATATATTTCGATGGGATTAACTGCAGAAAACTTAGCTAACGATTATTCAATATCAAGATTAGAGCAGGAAGAATTCGCTTTGGGAAGCCACGAGAAGGCGCTTAGGGCTCAAAGCAAGGGACTACTTACTAATGAAATAGTTCCGCTAAATTCACCAGACAAACTTGTTGAAATTGACGGATGTATGAGAGAATCTACGTTGGAAAAGATGGCTAGGTTACCCCCGGCATTTATCGAAACAGGCAGTGTTACTGCCGCAACATCATCGCCACTTACAGATGGTGCTGCATGTAATCTAATATGCTCACAGAAGTACATAGAAGAGCACAGCATGAATGGAATGGCAGAGATTGTATCAACCGCAGTGGTTGGAGTTCCACCACATATAATGGGAATAGGTCCTGTAAAATCATCTCAAAAAGCTCTTAACCGGGCTGGAATCACTATGGATGATATCGATGTTATAGAACTAAATGAAGCATTCAGTGCTCAATCTCTTGCGGTTCTGAAAGATTTGAATCTCGATTCGAATGATGATAGAATAAACATCGATGGAGGAGCCTTGGCAATAGGCCATCCGCTAGGAGCTAGTGGTGCGAGAATACTTGGCAAAGCAGCATCGCTGCTAAACCGAATTGATGGAGAATATGCCCTCGCTTCAATGTGCATAGGTGGTGGAATGGGAATCGCCACTATTTTGAGAAAATACCAATGATAACCTTCATGGTATATCGCAACTCAACGGGAATTATGGGTATCCGTAAAGGCCGACGTGAAGCCTATGAAAATCTTAGCATATCTGAAGAGGGCGATTGTCCTAGGTGTGGTGGAGAAAAGCAGCCATCTACACTTGCTGGCTACCTGAATTGTGTAAGGTGTGGATATGAATGGAAAGATCCAGACCATGTTGCCCAAAAGAGGGGACCTCCGCAGACATACCGCAGAGATGCAGAATTGATTGAAGAATTCAATAAAGAGATGCAATCCGGAGATCTTAGTAATGTCCTTGGAATTGATAAGGGCCTTTCAGGAGAGCAAGAAGCATCTCTCAAGCGATTGGAAGACAAGTGGATGAGTGGAATGAGTGGTCATTTCAATGCTGCTGCTGAAGAAAGAAAACCGCTAATGATTTCATTTGATGATGACGATAACCTAGTTGATACTACAATTGGAAGTATAATGATAGTTGCAAATGGATTCGATGGCGGTGAAGAAATAAGATTAGAATATCCAGGATTGGGTACAGAATTTTATGCATACGATGAAGCCAGTGAAACGGGATGGAGAAGGGGGCGCTCTGCAGAGGATACTGCACGTTCAATCACCAATGTAATCAATCGATTCTCAAATCTCGTGTATGCTAATCAAGAAGGAAGCACTATTCTTCTCGAACTCAGGGATGATAAATTAAACGCTGATTCACTTGTTATATTCGTTGACGACCCAGGTGGTACAGATATTGTTGCAGAAAAAGGCGGGGTTTCAATGGATCCAAGAGATGTGCGAATGATTGAGGACTACAAGATTGTAGTTGAAATCTGTTTAGCAGACGGAATAATTTCGCCTTCAGAAGACCAGATGCTTTGGGCTATGAGACAACAATTGGGAATTGATGATTACTTGCACGTGCAAATAGTTCAACAAATATTTGGTGAACATGCGCTCAAAGAATGTACAAATTGTGGTTCAATGGCCGACCTATATGCAGACTATGCCGCATGGTACTGTAAAGCATGCGAAAATTGGTGCTAGTACAGCACTCTATAGAATTTATTTCATGCCTTTATTGGTTGCAGACTTTAGGCATGTTTCATAAGGTGAGAGCCAATCGGGCGAATAGGCGAGTATTATGGCTGAAGAAGTACTATACATCGGAATTGACCTTGGAACCTTTCGCTCTGTGATGGTATCAAGCGACAGTCACGAGGAAGAAGAACTCACTGTGATTGGAACTCCAAAAGACCCAATCGCAAGAAATTTCCTGAAGAGAGACGTTCTCTTTGGTAATGAGGCGTTGAAAAATAGATTGGCTCTGAACCTTTTCAGACCTCTTGAGTTGGGTGTAATCAAAGACACACCAGAAGACAGGGAATTCATCGCACATTTCATTACCCACTTAATTGGACTTTCAGACCCTGAAGACTATGACCGTGTAGTAGCGGTTATTGGTGCACCAGCGGAGGCAAGTCACGTCGACAAGACTTCAATTTTCGATGCTGCTGCAGGTTCAGTCAACGCAGCAATGATCATTTCAGAGCCGTTTGCAGTTGCTTACGCTCTTGACATGATTGAACACACATTAGTCATCGATATTGGTGCAGGTACAACTGACCTTTGCCGTGTTTACGGTACAATCCCAGGCCCAGGTGACCAAATGCACACCGGATATGCTGGCGACTATGTTGATAACCAAATCATCGTAGAAGTACAAAAGAAGTACAATGGTGCACAAATTACCAAAGACATGGCTCGCCGCTGGAAGGAGCAGTATTCCTTCGTATCAACATCAACTCCTGATGAACCAATTATGGTTGACTTCTCCATAGAAGGAAAGGCCATGTCACTAGACATTACTGACTGCATACAAGCTGCTTGTGAATCGATTGTTGACCCAATTGTTGATAATGTGAAGGCGCTAATTGCCGAATCTAACCCTGAATTCCACGATGAATTCCGCAGAAACATGGTTTTAGCTGGCGGAGGATCTGGCATCAAAGGATTAGGCGCACTAATCGAACGCCGTCTCTCTGACATGGGTGATGTCAACGTACACGTTGTTGATGACCCAGTTAGATTGGGTGCTATGGGCGGCCTAAGACTAGCAATGGAAGTACCTGAAGACATGTGGAAGAACCTGACTCTAGCATCTCGCTGAGTTACTCTTCTTCTGACCCGCCCAAAACCAAGGGCGATTCGCAGTGAGGGCATCTGTCTTCATGTGATAGTAACATTGGATTTACAGCTAAGACAGCTAGGCATGACGGACATGCTGCAAGCATTTCGTTTGCAGGCAACTTAATCCCTTCATCATATACAGAGTGACCACTATATCCCATCTGGTATACTGGATGGAAGTGTATTCGAATAAATCGAATTGATGAAAAAATCGCATAACCTAGGATAAGTGCAAATAGAAGGCCGCCTATGTTTCCAGATAATATTGATGCTACATTTAGGAATAATAAAAATGCGAAAATGACGGTTAAGCCTCCGATTATAATTGGTGCAAACCAATAAGCCCATGATGCTCGATTCTTGTAGCCTAGCCAAACTGTTAGGAAGAATAAACCCGGAATTAATGCTAGGCTACCAAAGAGCGAGAAGAAAAGAAATGTCACAATAAAGGAATCAACAATCAGAACAAAAGATGTTCGATTGTGTAGCGACTCGATAGGGTTGGAATTACGCGGTCGAGAACCTGCCAAGATCATCTCATCCGCATCTGACATAAATCCACCACGGTATATTTGCAATTGAATCAACCGGTTACCTGTTCTAAAAGAGGATTGTTTTGCAGCGAAGGCGTATTGAAGCAGTGGCTTGTGGCAAGGACATGCGTGACACCGATGTCGAGATTAGAGGTAGTTCCCTGAGTGGGCGCCACATCTTACTCGGTGTAACTGGTGGAATCGCCGCAGTTGATACTGTTAGGTTGTCTAGGGAACTAAGAAGGCATGGAGCTGAAGTTTCTGTTATTATGACTCCATCCGCTCAAAATGTGATCACACCAATGGCGGTTCGCTGGGCGTGTCAAGGAGAAGTTATCACCGACTGGGATGGAGATTTGACTGCTCTCTCGGGTTTTGACGCTGTTCTAGTTGCACCTGCCACCCGAAATATCATTGCATCATTCATACATGGTCTAATGAATAGTCCTCTTTTGATGGCACTTTCAGCCGCTAGAGGAAGAGAGTGTCCGATTATGATGGTACCATCTATGCACAATGACCTAGCAAATGACCCTGTTACTGAAGAATTGGTAATTGAAAGCGTAAAGTCAGGCGTTAGTGTACTATGGGGCCCAGAAGAAGAAGGGAAAAGGAAGACACCAAATCATGAGGAAATTGTCGCTCGGCTTGGAAACCTAGTAAACAAAAACCAAACTTCTGTTGTTGTTACTCTGGGTGCCACTCGCAGTGCATTAGATGATGTGCGATATGTCCAGAATACATCCAGTGGAAAAACTGGATACAAAATCGCAGACGACCTATACCGAAACGGTATGGATGTCACATGCGTTAGTGGTGTTACAACAGTTGACAAGCCAGAGTGGTTATCACTTGACATAAATTGTCCCGACCCCAATGAGATGTTAGGTGAACTGAAAGCATTGGCAAAGGACAACATAGATGTCTGGATTCATGCCGCTGCCGTATTAGATTACATTATTCCTGAACCTGTAGAAGGCAAAATTGCATCCTTGCAAGGAGCATTGGATATTCAGTTAACTGAGGGTGCAAAACATATTCAAGAATTAAAGGAACTTTGCGAGGGCTCGATTAGAATTGGATTCAAATTAGAAAGCGGAATCAAACAAAAAGACCTCGTCCATCGAGCCCACGCTCAAATTCAAACATCTGGGATGACTGCAACAATTGCAAATAGAATGGAAGACTATGGCAAAAAAGGTAAACCAAGAGGTTGGCTTGTTGATTCACATGGAGCGCACTTCATCTTGGAAACAGAACAGGACATGTGTGAAGCGATTAGGTCAGTAATTGAAAATAACAGGTGATTTCTTTGCGCCGTTTTGTAATTGTAGGAACACGCGCAATGGCCAAGGGTAAGCTTCCTCTCAATGACATGGCAGGTGGTGCAGGAAGAATGGATGTCTTAGTCAGAGCCCTCATGTCATCTATTTTGACTAGTCATGGAATAAGAAAAGACGTCGAATTCACGATGATTTTGCTTGGTGGACCTGGGCCAGCAAGAAGAATCAAATTTGTTTCAAACGAAGTCAAAGGAATCCATGCGGAGGAAAGAGCGGTTGCAGGAAAGATCGCAGCGGTAATCAAAGAACCAATTCCTCCAAGAGGACATTGGATTGAAAGAAGTCCTGGCATTTACGATGGAGGAGGAGATTTAGACATGACATTGGACGAGTGGAACTGTCCAACCATTAGGTTAGATGCAGATTCTCAAAATCTATATTCTGGCCGACTGCCCTCAGATTTTGTGATTGACGATATTGGATTTATTCTAGGAGACGATAAAACCCTGGAATGTGAAAGAGGTTTACCTAGAAGCCTAGGAAAGGAATGGTTACAGGGACATACCTGCATAGCAATCATACATTTCTTACTCGATGAAGGTGTCAAACTTGAATTATGAAACACATAGGTCACAAATTCGCTTATTCAAACTTGAACCATTCTGATTCTGACTAAGCAACCCGATACCACTTGCTTCCATCGTTGTGTGTTAACCATTCGTAACCATTGCCATCAACTTGTTCTGCGGGAGTTGAAGAGCTAGGATTTAATTTAGCCAGTTTGGTAGACCATCATTGCTGTTTTCTAATGCCCAACCTAGCAAAGACATGTCCATCTCGAGAGGATGGGTTTGAGGCCAAGAAGGCATGCAAGTGACGCTAGCAACCCCGACTATATCTGAATCAACATCGCCTCTATCGACTTCGTCGACGTCGATTCGAGCCGCGCCAAGTTGGAAGGTCGAAGTGTCATTGGAAAAGGTGATTGCGCTTCGATACCATCGCATTCCAAGTCTAGTGGTTGCAAATGTGCCGTTCCATCCTCTTGGAACATTTAGATTGAGGAGCATTTCACCTGCTGCAAATGATTTTCTCAATGCGCTAAGTGGATCTTCACGCCAATTCTTTTCAGATTCACTAGGCCATGACGTTAGATGAGGAGAATTGACATCTATATGTGGTCGATTTAGATTGGCTGGTTCATCAGGAAGCACTTCTAATGCGGCTTCTATCAATCGAATTGTAGCATCGATTGCTACTTCCATACCTTCTGGGTCGAATGAGGACCATGACGATGCTATTGCAGGCATTCCATACATGCCTGCTTCTCTAGCTGCCGCTATAGTTCCACTGTGATAAGCATCTTGTGACAGATTAGGGCCCAAGTTAATTCCACTTACTACTAATTTTGGCATTATTCCAGGAACGAGTTTCTGCAGTCCCCCATCAAGAGCAGCGATGACACAGTCGCATGGTGTGCCACCGATTGAGAATTGGTGCATTCTGTCTCTTTCATCTTCGATTTTTGTAACTGTTAGTGGTTTTCCTAATGATATTGCCATACTAACTGCTGAATTATTTTCACTAGGTGCAAAAACAATGCAACCATGTCCTCTTTCATGCAATGCTGTAACGAGGTCTTGAAGACTATCAGCATTGATTCCATCATCATTCGTCAGAAGTATCCATGCCATGTTCCGCTCCTCCTTTTATCACTAACATGATTCCGAAAATCAGAATCAAACCGCCGAGCCATGTCCACTTTTGTGGTATCCCTTCATCAAAGAAGAACCAACCGATAAAAGCGCCAATAATGGGTTCTAAGGTAACTGCAAATGATATCGTTAACGGAGGTAGCCACCTAAGACAAGCGTTTAGTCCTGTGTGTCCGACTATACCTGCCAAAAAGGCAAGCAAAATGAACCATCCAAGCAGATCAGAATCAACCCAACCCAATGCTGGAGTGCTTTCACCCATCAGTATTGATATTGGTATCAACAATATGCCACCCAACAATGTAACAGGTACAGCGTAGACAAATACTGGCATCCATTCTCTCAATATCCTGCCTGCAACGATATACCCAACAACTGTGATAGCACCGGCAAATGCAAGGAAGTCGCCCCAGAGTGTTACTTCACCACTATTCTTTGCATCCAGTAGAGTAATTCCAGCACCAACCAAACCAATCAATGCACCTGCGGTTTCTAATCGATGCGGTTTGCGAACCAACAAAGCAGTCCCAGCTACAATGATGATTGGATGGCTTGTTACAAATAGCAGCGAGTGAGCTAGCGAGGTGTGGTCCAGTGAGGTTACCCAAGTTCCAAAGTGTGCCGCTAATGCTAGACCTGAACCAAAAAGAATCCAAAGGGTTCTCTTTTCAGTCATCCTCGATTTTTGTTCAACAGACATTTGTCTGTACTGTATAATCGCAAATGGTAATAGCATTAACACAGTTATCTGAAGTCTCCACGAGGCTCGCATCAATGGTGGAATTGAGTCTACGTGAGAGAGAATCGCACCAGCAGAGGAAACGCCCACTACACCGGCTGCTAACAAACCCCACACGTGTGGAGGTGTACGATTCATTCTCATGCCTCGACTAGTTCAGCATCTTGGGTTTGACCACCGATTACTCCCGCCCTCTTGAACAAGAAGTAAATCAAGTATCCAATCATCAAGTTGAGGAATACGAAGCCACCCAATCTTGCTAGGTGCCAATTTAGACTGCTGCCGAATTCTGGGTCCCACAATGAATCAATGAACGATAAGATACTGCTTTCAGTTCCGAAGAATGCTTCACCAGTCAGTAATCCGGCTGCAACCATGAATGTTCCAAGTAAAATCAATGCACGCTTCTTTTCAGCAATCACAGTGCCCTCTTCTTCCTTGATGGCGTCTATTCTTGGTTTGAGTTTCTTATCTTCCCAGCGGTCACGAGCAACACCACCAATCAACATTGGAAGCGTGTGCGGTACATCGAGATACATTCCAAGTCCGAATGAGGTACCCATTCCTGTGGCCCATTCAACAAATACACCAAGAAGGAATCCAAGGAGAAGTAGAGTTAGATCACCTTGTCCTTCTGCAAAGATAACCGAGAAGGTTGCGAATGCGTTTGCCTGAGGAGCGATTAGTTGAATTCTACCTTGTGCCAATTCGTTTGCTAGGAAGATTGCAACACCAGCTCCAATTACAGCCCCCGGAACAACACCCATGATGTTACCCTTGGAGATGTGATATGGACGGTTACCAATGTACAGGCTATTTTTGTAGTCACCAATCACGGTTCCCGACATTGAGATTGCAGAACCAAACACTGTGGTTCCAACCAATCCTAGAAGAACAGCCTCTTGGGTTGTTAGACCTAGAGGGTCGGTGAAATTCAAGAATACACCGAACAGCATCAGTAGTACGATGAATGATGTACCTGAGACCGGTTCGATTCCAGTTTCACCCATTACCCTAACCGCAATCGCACCCAGCAGGAAGGTTGTCATCAACAGAATCAATGAGAACACAATGCTTGCAATAAGCGGGAATTCACCAAGCATGAAAATTACAATCATAGAGCCAAACGTAAGAAGCATGAATATTGGAATGTGGGAAAGAGGCCATTCGTACCATCCTTTACCTTCCATGTACTCCTTGCCACTATCGCCTTTGAACGCCTTTCCAATGTCAACAAAGATGTTTGCAAATGTTTTCCACATCTTAAGAAGTCCAAATATTCCACCTCCAACGATTGCCCCGATTGCGATGAATCTAACCGCCTTGGCGAAGGCGTACATTTGTACGGCTCCAGTTGAACCTGGATAATCTGTTGGATTTACCGCATGTAGTGCAGCAGGAAGTTCTTGCAAAGGAACGCTAGCACCAATTTGCCCTTCATAAACAGGAAGATTGAATGCAACAGCGAGGGGTACCAAGAAGAACCAACCTACTATTGTTCCGAGGTTGACTAGGAATGCGACTCTTGTTTTCATGAACCATCCGATTGCGAACATCGATGGCGTTAGTGCTACACCAACATAGGTGTACATGAATGGATTGAATACCGTATCTGGGTTGTAGTGTGCAGGACCTCTAGCTACTCCATCGACGACCTCTCCCGGTTGGTGAATCTTCGCATGAGAGTAAAATGATGCCAGGCCGAATGTATCACCGGACAACATCTCTGCCAGATAATCGCTCAGCGCCTGTCTCTTTCCATTAATCCAAACTAGAGGGTACTCGATTAGGAACAAGCCAACCATTGTTATTGCAGTCCATACTCCTATCGTCTTCAGAGAATCTCGTGCGTGTTCTACTGCTCCTGTGCTTACATCACTGGCAATGTCCAACATTTTCAATGTCGCTTCAAAACCAGGCAGCGGCAGTGGATCTTCGACAAGCCAAACCCTTCTGAAAATGATGAAATACATTACACCGAGGAAACCTGCAAACATTGATGCTACTATACCAACGAACGCAAGGCGCATCGTTTCTCCTTCACCAAGTACAATCAATGGACCATCAGATAACCAATATTGGGGGTCAGCTGCTAGCAAAAATATCGCTGGGAATGTGAAAATGAATCCAGTAGATGCGTGGGTTGCTCCAGTCGTAGCAGAAGTTGCAATGTTTACCTCAGAAGGAGACCATTTTAGCGCCATACCCAATACATAAGCTATGTACCAGGCCGCAGAAATTGCAAGGCCAAGTTTCAGTCCAATGTAAGCTGTAACGCCAGAAAAAATTGCACCGATTCCAATTCCAATCATTACCTTCTTGGTGTCCCAATGCGACACCTCGAAGGCTTCCTCAAGATTTTTTTCCTCCAGATATTGTTCTAAAACACCTGTATTCAGGTTGTTGTACATTTCATCGTCTAACCATGTCAAAGTGCCATTTTCGATAGCCTTCAAGCCTTCCGGAGTTACCGGTTGGCGATATGCCGACTTCTTGACACCCATTTTTTCACCTCAGACGAAGTTCAATGGTCACGGATAATCTTGTACAATCCAAGTGCTTCCATCCACATTATTTCTTTACCAGCGTCAATCTCCATTTCATCTTCCATTGGAAGGATCATCATGGAGTGGTCACGCATGTTCATGGCATGTACTTCAGCACCTTCGATATGAGTAACCATTGCTGTTCCCTTTTCGATTAGGGGAACGTTGATTGAATCTGTGACGCTACCAACGTGGGAGATTTTTTGACCTGTGAAAATGTCTACAAGTTCTAGCCTTGCTTTTGCAGAACCGTGCTTACCCGGTTTGGATTTAGAAATTGAGTTTATCTTGTACGCTTTGTCTTCGACACAACAATATCTACCGACCTTCAAAGTTCGAATTTCAACACGAGTGGTTCCTGGCATATGTCTCCCTATGGCACAGGCTATGGTTAGGGCTTATGACCGTTGCCATTGATTCGACATACTACTCATAAGTTACGAACGTCGAGTCTATCACCATTTTCACCTGATTCTCCTAAACAAAACGGCAATAATTTTTCAGCCACATCATCAGGATTTGAAAGTTCACCATTTCTATAATAATCAATGAAATTTGGTAGCAAAGGAAAATCTGATTCATCCGCATCACGTATTTCTTTCTGCATTGCAGTGTCGACTATTCCTGGCGCAATTGCGACAGCGGAGATGTTCTCATTCACGCCTTCCTCTGCTACACACTTTGTCCACATGTCAAGTCCTGCTTTGGATACACAATACGCACTCCAACCATGGAGTGAACGTTGCGCAGCACCGCTAGAAATGGTTAGGATTCTTGTATGGCTTTGTCCACCAATTATGCTATCTAGTGACTGTGTTAGATCTTGAACACCAACCAAATTTACTTTGATTGCTCTTTCCCAAACCTCCCTAGGTGCATCCATAAGATTTGATATTGGAGATATTGTTCCTGCGTTGTGAATGATTCCAGATAAATGTGAGAATCTTTGTTTAATTTGAGTTACAGCGGTTGAAATTTCACTTTCGAGTGCCATGTCACAACCTATTGCAATCGACTCTTTATCGATGGTTTGCAATTCTGATTCTACATTATCTAAGTCAATACTTGGACGAGCTAGAGCAATTACTGTATTGCCAGATTTGGCAACCTCCAAGGCAATCGAACGTCCTAGGCCCCTTGATGCCCCGGTTACCAGAAATACACCTTTCATGGCTTTGTTAAAACCAACAAGCACTTGATGGTTTCATTGTTTCCAAATCTTAAATCCACCATCGGTTGAGTACCAGTACCTGCCTTCGTTATCCTGATACCAATTTACTCCATTCTCATCATTGGGCAGCCATTCGCCCTCCGGTAAATCTTCCCACCTTGATACGAACTCCACCACACTCTCTGATTCAACTGCTGCCATTACCTCGTTTGCTGTCGATTCTGCTTCTGTTAGTAAATCGCTGGATTCAGTTTCTTCAAGAGCCGGATGTACTGCTCCAATTTCTGGCTTAGCTTTTTGTTTTGGCTTCTTTCTAATCAACACAGCAATAGCACCAAACAATATGAAAATAATACCTACTCCTGCAATTCCCAATATCAAAACAAGATTTGAGGCTTCATCCTCTTCTGATGATACTCCTGATTCCTGATTGTTTTCATTGGTGTTTTCTAGAGCGGTTAAACAACCCTGTGTGTCGGAATAGAGGAATGCAGAATATTCATCAGGACATCTGTCTGGTTGGGTAGCTCCATCTACAAATTCTCCAATAACTCTACCTTCGCTCCATTCTGGATTGTCATAGTTATCACCAAAGCCATCACCATCACTATCCTTCCATTGTGTCGGATCTCCATCATTGAAATCGGTCTCATAAGACCAACCGTCTTCATCTAGGTCTAAGCAACCTAGTTTATCCTTGTATGAAGTACCTGCTTGCAAAGGACAATCGTCTCCATCTTCTGCTGCAGAGTTGTCTCCAAATCCGTCTCCATCAGTGTCTACTGATTGATTCGCATTATTATCATCCCAATCCAAATCAGATGTAACTAAATCACCGTCGAGGTCTATTTCAGACGGGGCGCATCCAACTACAGGATTTAGAATAGTTTGTTCTGAATCCAAGTAAATCGTAGTGTTAACTAACGTTGATTGCAGCAGAGGTGTTGTTGGACATTGGTCTATATCATCAGTAAATGAGTCATAATCTCCATCTCTTTCAGACGGACCACAGCCATTTTCATCGACGTATGGCAACTCCTCTATTGTTGTCTCAACACAAAGGTCAAACCCTCCAGATGAAACAGAATCACCAACACCATCTCCGTCTTTGTCTCGATGCTGTTCGGGGTTGTTTGGCAAATCATCAATCGAATCAGCCCAACCATCACCATCTGAGTCTAGGCATCCAAACAAGCCTTCCTTGTTTGAGGTACCTGATTCATCAATACAATCATCGCCTTCTAATCCAGTGTTATTATCACCAAAGCCATCACCATCTGAATCACTCCATTGCGTGGATTCGAATGGGAATTCGTCAGAATTATCCCCATAACCGTCCATGTCAGAATCCTTCCATTCTAATGGATCATCTATGAAGTCATCACGCTCATCCGCCCATCCATCTCCATCGGTATCAATGCAACCAATTAGGCCTTCAGTTGAGTTACCAAATACAGTTTCACAATCGTCTAAGTTATCTCCAAAACCATCGAAATCTGTGTCATTCCATTCAGTAACATCATTTGGATGACTATCATCGGAATCCTGCCAGCCATCTCCATCAGAATCTGGACATCCCGTACTTCCGATTGAAGATGTTCCTGCGATATCGTCGCAATCATCAATGTCATTTGTGAAACCATCATTATCATCATCTAATTGAGATTCTGCGCAACCATTAGCATCGACGTCTAATCCGACCGGTGTGCTCGGGCACAAGTCTTCTCCGTCCCATATTCCATCACCATCCGCATCAGGGAGAATGTGAGACATATCAACACCCAATTTTGCCCATGAGGTGTAAAGCCCCCAAACATCTAGTCCTACAAATCCCATTTGTTCCCATTTAGTTTGACCAACATCGGATAATAGGTATTTGAGGAAATTTAGGTTCTTTGGTATGTGGTCTGATGAAACAAACGCCCTCATGTCAGTTTGAAGAGGCCATTCGCCTGTCCTTGAGACATTTAGTGATGGAACTATTGCATTTCCTCCATTTGCCAAAGCGTCGGCTGCGCCATGAGTGAAATTATCTACAAGCGGCACAATATAAACACCATTTGAATTTTCTAACGTGAAAATCATTTCAGTAAAGCCAATCGCACCCTCTCCTCCTGAAGCGCCGATTCCTTGAGTTACGTCTGATCTAAACTCTCCGACGATTCCACGATATCTCGAAGGGCTAGAAGAATAAATTGAATCGGTTTGAGCACAATTTGCACACAGGACTGTCTCGTGAAGTATTGTTGTATCGGATTTATTTTCCCAGCGGTGGAATAGGACAATTTCTTTGTCTGGACATGAGGAATCTAGGTCAATCCATTCCGCTATTCCATCTGAATCATCATTTGGCACAGCTGAAGACCAAACAAGGCCTGGTAAACCTGCTGTTGTTGTTAGACTACTCTTTGGTGAACCTGAAACAATCCATCGAACCTGAGCCATGGAAAGACCACCTATTGTTTGGATACATGCTTCTGTGGAGCCGCCAGATTTCACCATCAGTGCACCTGCAGCCCGACCATACGGAATTTCCAGAATTTGGCCATTCGTATTCTTACAATCCCATACACCTGTTTCTGTATAATTCGCGGATTTTGTAGCGTATTGAGGACTTACTCCATTTGGGCTTGAACCGATGTAATGTTTTGAGTCGCAACTATCAACAGTTGATGTTACTCTGTCAAATTCCCAAACTCTAACCACTTCGTTTGAGGTTGGATATGTTCCTCTCCAAGAACTCTCCATAAGAGAAGTGTAGTGCAATCCGTGAACCCTGATGTATGCATCAGGAGACATGTGGAGAGATGTATACCCTCGCCTCCATCCGACAACAAGAGTATCTCCATCCCCATCAAATGCAATTGCATATACTCCTCTGTTGTTGTTATTATTTCCAAACCCTTCCATTGAACCCAACGAAGACCAAGTATCTGTCCGATAAGCGAACATCGATGCTTGTCGTCCACGGGCTACGACAATTGTTCCACCATCAGGAGAAAATTCAATATCATAGACATCCGATGATGCTTGAATGGTTCTTACAACAGTTTGTGATGAGATATCGATGATTTTTACAGTGTTATCATTTGATCCTGTAGCAACATATCTTCCATCAGGGCTAACCTCAACTTCTCGTATTGGCTCAGCATGCCTTGTCATATTGAGGGCAATGGTCCCATTTTCTGTCCAATAGCCATAGAGGTTGTTAGATGCAGAAAACAAAATCATTCGACCATCTGGAGTTGAATCGATACCGTTTACAGAGCCAGATAGACCTGTCAAACTTCTCTCTAAGGTCCAGTTGCTTGTGTAAAACCAACTAACAGCGAATCCTCCTGTGTGAGTCACAAGCCTACTTCCATCTCCCGACCAGCCAACTGCCAGAATATTGTTTGATGTACTAAGCAGACTAGCGACTTCCGAACCCGTGGTGGAGTTAATTACCTTACAACCACCATTATTGCTGACAATCGCCATCAATTTTCCATCTGGTGAAATTGCGATTTCATTGATAGGTCCCGGCATCTGATATAATGAACCTAAGTGATTTCCTAAGGCGTTGAAGACATGAACTCGACTATTTCCACCACCGGCGTAGTAGTAACTATAGTTTGCAGCCCAAGCAACTCCATTTACACCAGAACCTACTGTGCTCCAATCTGTTTTTTCTCTGATTGCTTCACCCCAATTATGAGTGACTGCTTGCTCAAAATTTGCTATCCCATCCCCGTCTGCATCAGGACATCCAAGTCCCGCTGTTGAATTGGCTGAACCTGCTGCAAAAGGACAAATATCTTGGTCATCTGTTATTCCGTCACCGTCTCCGTCGCTAGCCGAAATGAGTGGAGTTAGTGTGACGCAAAACATCAGAAGAGACAATGAAATTGCTTTACGCATACATATCGCAAATCATTGAATATGTAAATTGTTAGCCACACATGTTTTGTAAACCTAGGAATAATCATAGAAGCCTTGACCTGATTTTCTACCAAGTTTACCTTGTTCAACCATTTCTATAAGGAGAGGTGCGGGAGCGTATTTATCATCGCCCATACCCTCGTGGAGAACGTTCATTATGTGCAATACGGTATCGTTTCCAATTAGGTCAGAAAGTGCCAGTGGACCGATTGGATGATTCATTCCTAACTTCATAATTCCATCAATTGCTTCTGGCTCTGCAACACCCTCTTGCAGAGTTAGAATTGCTTCGTTAATCATCGGGCAAAGAATTCTGTTGGATACGAATCCTGGAGAATCGTTGCACATCAGAGGAATCTTCCCCATTCTCTCTGCAGCGTCAAGAACTGTTGAAGTTACAGACTCAGAGGTCTCCTTTCCATTGATGACTTCGACCAATTTCATGATTGGTACTGGATTCATGAAGTGCATTCCAATGACCTTGTCAGGCCTTGAGGTTGCAGCTGCGATTTCACTAATTGAAATCGAGGAGGTGTTTGTAGCAAGGATACAGTCTTCCTTGCAAATACCGTCTAACTCAGAAAATATTGATAACTTCAAATCAAGGATTTCGGGCACAGCTTCCACGACTAGGTCAACATCTGCACAGGCTGACCTATCGATTGCTGTGCTAATCCTAGCGCGAGCGGCATCTGCATCTTCTTGTGACATTCTTTCCTTGGAAACCAACTTGGCAAGAGATTTCTCAATCGTAGCGAAACCTTTGTCGACGTATTCTTGTTGAATATCGATCATTACTACCTCAATTCCAGCGCATGCTGCAACTTGTGTAATTCCATTTCCCATTTGGCCTGCGCCTAAAACAGCCATCTTTGTGATGCTCATACTTCCCCCGAAATGTTCCACGTTCATGATAATTGGCTTCAAGCCTCGATAATGATAAGATGATTCAAATTTGAATTCTTATCACCCAAACCATGCGAGAGTGGCTTGGATTGAAGGACATACCCCGAACAGGATGGGTAAGATCAGGTGTAGACTCACCAGAAAGCGTTGCTGCACATTCTTGGGGAATGTCTATCCTTGCCATGCATCTATGTCCGGAGAACCTTAACAGGATGCGAGTTATTGAGATGTGCTTGGTTCATGATTTACCAGAGGTTGAAGTTGGAGACCTAACTCCTCATGATGATACCAGTTCTAAAAGTGAGGATGAACATA
>WTIA01000085.1 GCA_011522915.1 Methanobacteriota archaeon | reverse complement strand
CTGTAACCATGTACCAGCGAGTTGCGTCTGCACCTTCTCGGTTGAAGTGGTCCCAAGGGTCAACAATGTTGCCTTTGGACTTGGACATTTTCTTTCCTTCCGCATCTAAAATCAATCCCAGAGAAAGGCATCTCTTGTAACAAATTGAATCGAAAACGGTTGTACTTACCGCAAGTAGAGTGTAGAACCAACCACGGGTTTGGTCGACTCCTTCGCAGATGTAATCGATTGGGAAATTATTCTCAAATTTACCTTCCTCACCGAATGGGTGATGCCACTGTGCAAAAGATGCACAGCCAGAATCAAACCAACAGTCCATGACGAAAGGTTCTCTCTTCATGTCGCCATTACATTCTGTACAAACTAGGATCGTGTCGTCAACGTATGGGCGGTGTAAATCTTCGGCTACTGGACTTCCTGCTTTCGCCATGGACGCCATTTCTTCAGTCGAGCCTACGCAGTGTTGATGTCCACATTCATTACAAACCCAAACTGGCAATGGAGTTCCCCAGTACCTTTCACGACTGATAGCCCAATCTTTCACGTTGCGTAACCATTCTCCAAATCGTCCTTCGCCGACCCAATCTGGAGCCCACTCGACCTCGGAGTTGAATTCGAGAAGCCTGTCTTTGACAGCAGTCATTTTCACGAACCATGAATCCATAGCGTAGTACAACAAAGGATGGCCAGTTCTCCAGCAGTGCGGATAGTCGTGAAGATACATTTTTTCCCTGTACAACAAGTTCGAATCGTGTAGTAAACCGATGATAGTTTCATCACAATCTTTGACGTATCTGCCATCTAATTCCGAATGAGTACCTTCCAAGAAAGCCCCGTCAATGCCGACAGTGTGTTGAGCAGGTAAACCAACCTCCATACCTAGGTTGTAGTCATCTTCACCATACATCACGGCGGTGTGAACTACACCGGTACCATCGGTGGTTGTTACCCAATCTGCTCCGATGACCGTCCATGCGGTTTTTGAGCCGTTTCTATCAACCGCTCCAGGGAATAATGGTTCGTAGGAGCGGCCGATTAAGTCGCTACCCGGGAAGGTTTCAACTTCCTCGCAGTGATGTCGAATAACTTCCTTGAACAGGTCTTTTGCCAGAATTAATTCCTCACCGATTTCTGCTCCTCCGTGTCCGTCCCAGTTTTCTGGGTTAGCAGTTACACGAACTCTGACATATTCAACGTCAGGGCCAACCGCGAGCCCAACATTTCCTGGTAATGTCCAAGGGGTTGTAGTCCAAGCTAGAATCGATGCATTTGTGTCTTCGAGTTTGAACTTCACATATACTGAAGGCTCCTCGACCTCTTTGTATCCCAAAGCCACTTCGTGACTTGAATAAGAGGTTCCAGTTTGAGGACAATAGGGCAGTACCTTGTATCCCCTGTACAGGAATCCTTTCTCGAACATTTGCTTTAGGGCCCACCAACAAGATTCGATGTATTCATTGTGTAAAGTTACGTAGGGGTCATCCAAATCACACCAGTAAGCCATGCGCTCAGTCATCTCTCTCCAAGCGGCCTCATAAGTCCAAACAGATTCTCTACATTCTTTGTTGAATTCTTCCATTCCGAATGCTTCAATCGCTTCATTGCTCATCAGGTCAAGACGCTTCTGAACTTCGATTTCAACTGGGAGTCCATGTGTATCCCAACCCCCTTTTCTTTCTACGAAGTTACCTTGCATTGTTTTCCATCGGCAAACTAGATCTTTGTAGGTGCGAGCAACAACGTGGTGAATTCCTGGTTTACCATTTGCTGTTGGAGGCCCCTCTAGGAAAATAAACGGCTCACCATTCTTTCTGTTTTGTACGGTGGCATCGAACAAGTTCTCTTCTTGCCAAGTAGAAAGTAATCCGGTTTCGAGTGAAACCGAATCCAACTCTTTGGTAGATTGAGGGGTTGCCATGTTATCGCCGAGTATAGAACACGTCTTGAAACAGTCGTTTCATAAATTCGTGTTTTCTTTGCCAAATCGCTTGTGAATCAGAAAATTAAGAGGGGTTGCTTTGAATTACATTGACCCTATCCAATAAACGCATGGCGTCCCCAAATCGAGGATTCTTGGCGTTCGCGCTGAGTGTGTTGTTCCTCCTTTCTGGCCCGCTGTCGCAGTTTTCAATGCCGATTTCCGACCAAATCGAGTTGACAAATTTCTCGGAAAAAGAATCAGGAACTTCTGACATACGAATTGTAGATATCAACTCACCAGGAGCAGTTGGTATTGGACCCAATATCGACCTCGATTCTTCACATGCTCTGCAGACAATTTCATTCTCGGTAGAGGCCGGAAATGAAACACTAGCAACAGGGTTTGATTGGTCTGATTGGAACTTGAATGGATTTTCCAAGGATGGCCTAACGGTTGAAGAGGACGGCGCTCTAATTCTAGGTTTCCAGGGCATTGTTTGGGACTTCAACAAAAATTCCAACGGTTGGACGTCCTCTAGTTCAAGTTACGCTCAAAGAAACACAGGAACAACGTGCGGAATGAGTGGCAATACAGGTGCATCTTGGTGGACAAGAGGTGGCTCGGTTTCAGTTACTAGTCCCCAGGTAAACCTCGCAGGATACGCAGGCCTGTCACTTCAGGCCTGGATAAAGCAAGGTACCTATTCGTGTGGAGAAGAGCCTGATACGAATGAGAATTTTTACCTGGAATACAAAAATTCGAACAATGGTTGGACGCAGGTGCAATACCTTGCAGGCTCCACATTAGGAGGCTCTGTAACCAACGTAAATTACAACCTGCCAGCAAATGCATACCATCAGGATTTCCAAGTAAGAGCTAGACAAAATGCAGGCTCAGGAACTTGTTGCGACTATTGGTTCTTCGATGACATTATCATTCCGGGAACCAGCGGTGCAAACCTCACAACACGCTCTTTCGGTTGGTCGGCTAATGTGGATGATAGGATAGATGAGGGCAGATATTCTCCTGTTTTCATTGACGCTGTAATCCCAGAGGGTGCTAACCTAAATTGGACAGTTATCGATGCGGATACAGATACCGAAATCCCGGGATTGGTTTCAAGGGAAGGAAATTGGATTGACCTATCCGTCGTCGATTGGAAAGTGCACAAATCGCTCAAATTAAAAATTGGATTTTCGTCTAATGAAGATGGAGATTCGCCTAGATTATACAGCATCTCAGGAGGAGGAAAGTATCACGATTCATTATACTCAAATCCAGAAATAATTGGTTGGACATTAGAAAATTCAACTTGGGATGAAGACCAAGCATCAATCATTGGGCAGGGCAATTCAACAATTGTAACCCCTGAAATCGACATCAATATGCCATTTGCATCATTTAGATTTGAGTCCCTAGTGACAGGAAATCTAACCTCATACATATCTGTTGACAGAGGTCCTTGGAGCGAAATTACCTCTTCTTCGCAAAGGCATGATTTAATCAGTCCAGCATCGGTTATACAAGTCAAGTATACAGGATATGAAGGCAATTTTTCGCTTGAAAAAATAAAGTTACAATTGTATCCAAGCGAATTGATTACAGCCCCAAAAATGGATGTCGATAATGATGGACGAGATGAGTGGTCAGTCTCCGGTGATGGTATAGGTTCTTGGGGTAACCAGGACGTATTACTGGACGGTAATTCGACCACTACATTCACCGTCGGATTAAATCCTACAACTTGGCATAGTATACTAATTCCAAGAGATGCAAAGTCGCTTGAATTTTCAGTTACAAATGTTGGAACTGTTGGCTTAGGCGTACAAACAACAGCAATTTGGATTGGTAATACTATGGTTACTCAAATTGGTGGAAGCGGTTACGTAGACGGTTTGCGCCTTTCACTCAATGAGTCTGAATTGGAATTCCTGAATTATGAAACAGCAACAACTGCGCCCGTAAAAGTAGTTGCGGGCAAGGAATTTATTCACGCTAGAATCGAAGTTATCTCTGATGCTGGCGATATGAGTATTAGCGGAATAAGTATTGGCTATGATGCAGTACAAACCGTGACTGCAACCGCTTTGGATAATCTAGTCATGGCAATAAACAGAGCGCGCTTAGACACAAATAAGGCGTCCAGTATGCCTCTACTTTTCACTGCAGAATCATCATGTTCCCTCAAGGTCTCTCTGATTTCTTACACAGCGTCGGGTGATGTCTCGATGGGAGCGATGACATGGACTAATGATTCTGCGACTCTAACCCCTTCCGACCATTGGAGGGACGTCAATACTAGAGTCCAAACGCACACCTCTTATCCTAACAGGTTGATTCTAAACATGTATACTGAGGATAAGTCTGCTATGTGGTTAATTCCTGTTAACGGGCAGGGAATAATAGCGACGGGAGATCATGAATCACTCATTTTCTCTCAATCAGGAATCTCCCATAACGCATCAAATGGCATCCATGAATTAGAAGCTAGTTTCAGAACCTCACAGTCATTTGATGACCAATCTGAGTTGCGCTTTGAGACTAGAGTGGAATTAGCAAATGGCGTTGTATCTATGCCTGCGATCAAGTATTGGACTAATTCCGCGATACAAAACGATATTCAAATTCAATCCATGTCGATTTTTACAGATAGGGGGGAGGTCTCTCCAAACCTGAAGTACCTCATGGCTGAAGACGAACTGAGTATTCATGTAAAGGCAGGTTTCGAAAATGGTCAATCTTCAGAAAAACCATATCCTGGAGAATATGAATTGAGATTGAGTCAGAACGATGAGTTGATTGCAAACACCACAGGATACTTGGGCTCACATTGGGTTGTTAACACGAGCACCCCATTCTCAAGCGGTAATATCACCTACGAAGTTGAAATCATCCCACTTGCTGGTGGTGACATCAGCGGTCCATCGAAAATTAATCGTACATTCATAATCGATCCGCTTGCGCCGGTTGTAACCAGTTCTAACATACGGTACTACGACCATCTTCTATCCTCCACGACCCAAGAGGTCATCATCAATATCTCAGACCAACCTGTTCTACCAACAGATGTCACACTGATGTTGTGGACAGAATGGGCGAATGATTACGATGGTAATGGTTGGCCAAGCGAAGGAGAGTATATTGCAAGACCTATTTCTTCACCATCTAACTTGGATGCTAACTTTGGCGACTACATCGCTCTAATCGATGATACATCCGCTTTCCCTGGTGAGAAGGTAGCTGGATATGTAGTCGGTAGTGACCCATCGGGTCATGAACTGTTAGGCGGAGGTTCTGATAGCGTCGATGGACATTTGTTCATGTACCAGATTCTAAGCGATGGCTCCCCGCTTATTCATAGTGAAGGCTTCGAGTGGCAAACAGGACGCAGGGCATGGCTTCATCCTGGCCAAACCTATGGATTGAATGTCTCATTCACAGAATTAAATGGTTTATCGGATGTTAATCAAATTCAAGTTTCACTAGCGGATAATATTGTCAGCGACAGACTAAATCTTGTTTGGGATGCAACTACTGGTCAATGTATTAGTGAAACATCCCATATTGAAATCAAATCATGTAGAATAACAAATGAAATCGGAGTGACGCCAAATCCGTATGATCAAGAATTAATCCTTCAAATGGATATTATCCCTCAATGGACACTGCCGGATTTGGGCGACACTAGAAGGGAGCCAGTTGTGAGAATTTCAGACCGTTCAGGAAATTCTGATGAGGCTAGTTTCCCACAAAATAGATGGCGATATTCCACTGAGATGATGATTCCAACAAACCTTTCGCTTTGGGTAGAGAATGGAGCACTTAACGAGGATGGTGCAAGAG
>WTIA01000087.1 GCA_011522915.1 Methanobacteriota archaeon | reverse complement strand
GAACGCCGAAACTTCCAACGCTTCCAAAGAACTCCTCATCATCAGGGCTGAACTTAATTTGCTTATTCATTTAATCAGCTCCTCAGTGAATTACTACCTGTCCTCTATCGATTAAATCTGTGCAATAAAGGTCAAGATTTGACAAAACCGTTGGCGGCACCTGGTCTGGAATGTTCAAGATAACCGAAAGAACCTCTCGTTGGCGGAAAGTGTTGATGAAAGTGTGAAGATACTCTGCTAGCATTCTCTCTTCATTGTAAATCGCTAAAGCGTTTACAGAATCGATTAGTACGAAATTTCTCTCAGAATTTGATATTCTCAAAATGTAAAGTGTTCTCAATAAAACGCTTTCAAGCATGATTGGGCTATCAATGAAGGTAATGTTGTCGTAGGGAACTTCGGTTCCACCTAGAATTCCAGATGATACTAAGTCAACGAATTGAATGTTTGATACATCGACTCCAATAGCCTCGAATGCTTCGATGATTTCTACTGCGCCTCTGGTTGCGCAGATGTATACACCACCCATTTCGAACATCTGCATAAGTGGAATCATTGTTGATGCTGTTACCATGAAAGCATTCGAGTTGCCGCATCTAACCTGAATAGATGAGTTTAGACTGACTTCAGTCAGTTGTTCTGCTATTCTCTGGTCTAGTTCATACATTTTCAAGCACCCCATCTATTGGTTTTATCGCTCACAGCACCCCATTTCAACATCGGTGTGAGCATCACGCCCAAAGGTGTCAACTCTATCGCATGTTTAGCACGACTGTGGGAAGTACCACGCATCTTTACAACTTGTAGGAATCTCAAAAGGTGACCCATTCTCTCTACGTCACCCATTACAATGATACCATCGGCGATTGCTTCTTCTACACCGAAAGATGACCAGTGAGCGTTTTCAGTCGCAGATGTGATTTCAGAAATCAGAATTGTTGTGCAACCAAGTGTTGCTAATTTCTTTCCTAGCGTAAACAGGAAATCTCTGATGAGTTGTTCGCTCTTAATCTTGTAACATAGCGTTGTAACAGAGTCGATTACCAGTCTTGTTACACCAATTGTGTTTACAATGTCTACAATCGCTTTGATTAGGGCGTGAACGTCATCCAAGTCAAATGAGGCCTTGTCCAGGCCAAGCCATGAATACAGTACGTCCATGTCGAATACATTGATTAATCCGCTATCGATCATATTCATATCAAAGAATGCATATTGCCTAATATTTTCAAGCAATTTTACACTTGGTTCTGTGGCTGTAAAGTGAGCACATGCTTCGCCGGCAAGAGCACCACGCACTAGGAATTCCATACCTAACGTGGTCTTTCCTGAACCACAAGTACCTGCGGCCAAAACAGTGGAACCGTATGGTATTCCACCTCTGAGAATTTCATCCATACCGTGGATACCTGTAATACAGCGGTCGCGAGTGTAAACTGTTGCTGGCTGCATGGGTAACGTCCATCCGAATCAATCGCACTAAATGAACGATACGCCAAATTCAATCAGACTTCACCCGGAGTTGGTGAATTTGATACATTCCAAGATGAGGATTGACTTGGAGGCCCGCCGTTCCAAACAATTGTGTTATCAAGCAGGATTCCAGTTGAAGGGTTCCACTCTACTTTACAGACCTGAGTTCCTTCACCTTCATTTTGTTCTGCGAACAATAACCTAAGACGACCTGAATTGTCGTCTAAACCATCAACTGAACCTACTCCCAGGAAACCTGTAGCGCCTAAGTCGTAAACTACGCTTGCGTTGCCAGATTCTTGAGAAGAAGGGTCGCCACTGAATAGGACAAGGCCTCCTCCTGGAACTACTCCCTCCTTGTAGAGATAATCGCTAGACCCTGAAGTACCACTTCTCTCGAATGACCAGCCTTTCAGCGATAGTGCAAAGCCGTTGTAATTTTTCACCTCTATCCACTCAGGCGCTCCTGAGGATGGTCTTGGTGAAATTTCTGTTATCCTCAAAACCTTAGGAGCTTTACCACCATCGTGTACTTCTAAACTAACCGAAATAACCTCTCCTTCACTAATGAATGTTCTACTTGCGACTGAGGATGTACTGGCTGTAGATCGGTCTGAACCTCCGTCGAATAGAATTTCTCCAATCCTAGAAGTGTTACTGGATTCTTCGACCTGAATCAGTAATCTAACTTGTAAATCGTCTGATAGTCCCAACCCACTAGTCATCGCTTCTATGCTCACATTAGATAGGGCTTCAACCCGTTCTAAATCAATAACACCAGAACTTACAATACCAGGCTGAAGGACACCAGAATACAAATCGGTTACCGGAATGTTATGCCAATCTTGAGTTGCATTCCCCTGGTCTCGGGCACCATCGACATACGGTACAAACCAACCTTCTCCATTTGTTAATCGGTCAAGGCCATCAACTGCTGCTCTGTCAACCAAGTCTGAATATGGGTCATTTGTTCCTAATTCGAGTTGAGCAAGCGACATAAATGCGGTGAGTATCATCAAAAATAGAGTGAATGCTGAAAGAAATTCTACTACTGCAACAACAGCCTCTTCGTCTTCTTGAGTGTAATCACGGGTGCAATTACCTCTCAGCATGTCCTGTGGGAATACACGAAGAGTCATGAGGGTGTCGCTGGAATATTGAACAAACTCAACAATTGGGGAAAATTCGACTTTACTCACCGATTGATATTTGAGGGGCGGATGGTAGGACAACATGATGTCCAGCGCGCACGCTGTAACCAACAAGCACTCTTCAAAGAAGAGTTTAGGCTTAGTTGGAATCTTACTATTATCCTCTCTAGGAGGTATAATGCTAACCCCAACAGCATCCGCAAATGTAAGTGGAGATTACGAGATAACAAATACAATCTATCCTATGCAGAACTTGTCGATGAGTTCATGGGACCTCATAACATTCGAAGTTCAAGTCAAAAATTCTGGTTTCTTCTATAATTCTCAACCCCGCAACATAGAATGGTTCGTTTGCGAAGGCACTCAAGAAGAAACACCTTGCTATAATAATAGGGAAGAATATGGTTCTGGTTCTGTAGACCCATTACAAGTAGGTGAATCAACAAATTTTACATTTGCAAATAGTTTCTCTCCTGATGGAGACGAAGGTACATACACATTAATTTACAGATTTATTGACTCTGACACAAACCCATCAAATGACGTTGGGATTTACTCTTTTTACCTAACTCGTGATCTAGTTGATGTTATTTTTGAAGACCAGAATCCAATAGACCAACTTACTGACCTAGCAGTCTATGATGGAGAAGTGATTCTAAACACAGATACAGATTACGAAATGGACATTAGTGGAATAGTTAATTCATGCGGTACCTGTGGTCTCGAGGCCGATATCGGTTGGGAATTAATCGATAGCACGGGCAATGAAGTTGCAAATTCAACGATAACTTACAGTAACCTTCCAGATTGGGGAACCGTAGCGTTCACAAGAGCCATGCCAGCATTAAATCATGATACAGAGGGCGTTTTTGAGTTAAATTTCGGAATATTAAATTCGATTGGAACCCCTTCTGGCGACATGAATTCATTCAACGATATGCAATCTGTTGAGGTCATATTTGATGACACAATAGACTTGCAAATTACCTCGATGTATCCAAGAAATGTACCAACATCCGCGGATTATTTTTACGGAGATGACAGCGTTGCTGTAACGATTTCCAACTTGGGTAATCACACTGTCGCTGAGCCTCTAGTGAGATTTACTGTAATGGATTTATCAGAAGAGGTAGATTCAGAAGAGGACTGTATACCGGACGAGATCAAGCCAGGAGAGACAGTAGAATGTGTCTTCAGCATGGACCATCTGGGTGATAAGAAACTGAACGTTTTCGTTAGTGAAGCACTTAGTGAAGGTGTAGACGCAAAACCAGCAGATAACACTCTCAATGTTGAAGCAGAAGTTGTAAGAGGCGAAATTGGGGCAGCAATAGAGCAAACTAACTTCTATGGCAGATACAATACTGCAGACAATCTAACGTTATCCGTTAGAAATTCTGCCACTGCAGCTGCGCCGCTAAATTTCACTTGGTGGCAAGAAGGAGTTAAGCCCTTAGGAGCAGGTAGGGTGTTAACAATACCTGCAAGTGTCCTAGGTTTAGGAGACCACTTAATTTCGGCTAGGGTTACCGATGCTACTGGACAGAGAGAAACTGCAATCTCTCTAATTACTATCTTCAATAGCACAGACATCAGTACAGGTGACTGGTTAACTGGAACTGCAGTAACAAGAACACACGCAAAGAGTATAGCGGATTACGACTATCCTATTTCTGGAATAAGTTACGGACCCGGCCCGGGATTGGAGGCTCTAATCAGAGTTTCAATAGATGTAGTGCCGACTACTACTGAACCAAACGCAGGAATGGATTGGATGGATTTCAACCTTAACCTATCCAATTTAATTCCAGATAATGTACCTCGAGATTCAATCGCAGTTTACCAGTTGGATGATTTTTCAAATGCAAATTGGAATCCTCTAGACGCGGATAATTACTACCAGTTGGTCGATAATAACACCATCAATGTGCACATTATTGAAAATATGGATCTTTTACTCGTTGGAGAGTTACCTCCACCTGAAATTGAGCTTTCTAATCCAGAGATAACACTACTTCCTGAAGGGAAAATGCGATTGGACTGGAACGCCTCTGGTGATACAGATAACCCATACTTTGGTGGATGGAAAATCTACAGGGTGACAAGCCCAATCACAGCATCAACCTACTTCCCAGACCCTGATGTTACAACCAGCCAATTCGTTTGGGACGGGCTAATGCAAGGAGCATTATCAGCCACACTTGAGGGGACCACCACTACATGGACAGATGAAAGAAAATTAGAAACTGGAATTTGTTCTTCTTATGCATTGATTCCAACCGATAGAACTGGCAATCCTGATTACTTGAATGCAAAAGTCACCCTTGTTGATGGGCTTCCAGGCCTTACCTGTGGAGATGCAATCGATCCTATTTCTGAGGTTACAAGCTTCTCATCATCTATTGTGTTTAACAACAAATCATCTTGTTACGAATTGTACCTAGATTGGAATAAGTGCTACGAATTGACATTAACATGGAACTGGCCGGACAATGAGCCTGATGGCGAAATTTTCTGGAACCTATACAGGATTGAACAAAGGCCAGATGATGTTGATTTGCGCTTCATAAATCCTATTGCTACAGGCCTAAGAAATATCCCTGGTGAACAAGGTACATTCCTGCAAAATGGTACAGACTTCGATGGAATTGCTCCGTACAGAACATATTACTTCATCTTGACACCAATGGATGAAGTAGGCAACGAATACACACTCGTTGATTATCCATCGCAAAATGTCGAGCGCGTGTTCATAGAAGACGAATACTGGCAGTATAATGAATACAAAATTCCAGAACCACCGGCCCCGGAAGAACCACCTTACGGTGTTGACTGGCTAGGTGATTTGGAAGATTACATGTCAATCGGAAATTTCCAAATTGCTGGAATGATTATGCTACTGACCATCATCATCAACTTCATTGGATTGCCATTGATTCTCAAGAAGAGAAAGCGCTTGAAGAGGGTAATAGCAAGACGTGCTGGCAATCAGCCTGCAGACTTAGATGAGGATTTCCAAGATTTCTTCAACTAAAATTTGCCAACCGTCTGTTTTATCTCAAATAGCAAAGTGGGCCGACTGCTTGCGGCGATCGCATAGCCTGGCCATTGCGTCGGATTGCTAATCCGATGGGTCTTCCCACGG
>WTIA01000130.1 GCA_011522915.1 Methanobacteriota archaeon | reverse complement strand
TGGGTCCCATCCCTTACGCCTCCGAGAAAAACAAGGCTGTTCATTTCACTATTAACCGTGATGCTCGCGAGACTTGTTCGCGAGCCTATTTCGCGACCCTAATTTGGTAGCCATTTCAATCTGAAGAATTGATATACGCGAGGCTGGTCGCAGACCTTGCCTCGCTTAGCTCAGTTGGTAGAGCACCTGGCTGTAGTTGGAAATTCCAAACGTCTCAGCAGACACCAGGGTGTCCCCAGTTCAAGTCTGGGAGCGGGGACCACTTAGTTTGCATTAGATTCTAGCGTGCTCCCCGCACAGTCGAGAGTTTGCTCGCTTCACTCACAGCCCTCTCTCCTGGGGGCTTGGGACCACTTTCGATGTTTAGTCAAACTTGGTTTTCATGTAGAGTTTGTAGTTAGGGAGATTTTTGATTTGATGGATAATCCTCTTGAAATCAAACATCAACAACATCCAGAGAAAAATCCCAGTTCGAGATAAAATCAGATTTACTGAAGAAACAACACCAGGAAAAAATGCTCTTCTATATCCGGCTTTTACTAGTGCTGATTGCAATTTTTTATTTCTGGTGTAACAAAATGCTCTGCTTGCATCGACCTTACTTAGTAATTGGTGAGAAATCCCTTTACCCCTGTAAGCAGGGTCGACAACGAAAGTGTTGATTTCAATTCCCTGCCATCTATTTGTTAATGCAGCATGACCCGTTGGAGAACCATTTTCATCGCGTGTGATGATGGCTTTTCCTCGCATTCGGGCAAGTGAAGGAGGTTTCAAGTCGAGTTCTTGTTTCATAATCGACTTAAGCCATATCAAATCCGTTGACGCGTCATTATTTGAATCCATTTTGTTCTGTACTTGCGTTACAGAACAAGTATGTAAACAATTCAAAGCAGCGGAGATTTACGTGTCAATCTATGGAGAAAGCCATCGTGACACAATCTGTGCATTGGTCAATATTTTTGTTGCTTATATTGTGCTGTCGGCCACATCTAAGGCAATACCCAGAATTTGCAAAACGAACTCGAATATTCATTGTGTTCACATTACCTACATCGAGCAATGCATTTTGAAGGCTTGTTCGTTGCTTGAAATTTTTATTACATTTCTTTTTGACTAAATACCATCAAACTAGGATTTTTTTTTCAATTTCAAAATGAAGCGACGTAGCGGAATATGTTATATGCTCTAAGAGGGTGGAAGGCCCAATGAACAAAATAGCAGCGTTAGTAATTTCAACTATTTTATTAACTCAAATAGCGTCTTATTCTTACGGTGACATCCCCGCTAAAATTGAATGGGATGAACCTTTGAAGGGTGATTCAGATTGGAAGGTATCGGGAAGGAATTCGACAGGAAATAACAGCAGTAATAACACTTCGAATTCTTCAATATCTGTCGGAGTGGATAACTCTTGGTACCAATCTGGTTCCTCGGTTACAACCTACATCAATTCAACAGGATTAGAATTAAATTTCAGCCATAAGGTAAATTGGGAATTAGAGATATTGTCGCCCTCATCTGCAATTGAAGATTCGGGGGCATACACTTGGTGGACAAACTCAAGTAGCGATTATCGAATATTCACATTCAACAATTTGACAGATGGAGTTTACATGTTAACCGGAATGTTGTACTACACTAACGGCACCAGTCCAACATATCTTGATTCAGATAGTCAATCATTTACGGTTGGCAATAATACTACGATGTCTGAGTATATCGATATTGACCACACAGGTTACGTTTGGGAGACACCTAACCTCCTAGAAATCTGGGATTCTGGTACAGACGTTGATGTGGAATTCACTAGTGGTAACCTTGTGGTTGGGGATAGCTACTACATGCATTGGATATTGAGAGATTCTAACGGTACAGTCGTGACTTTAGGGAATGCTAGTTGGACTGCAAATTCCAATAACAGTACAGAAACTTCAACCATAAGCAATCTTGCTGACGGCCTGTATTTCTTCACCGCGGAACTCTACACCTCGGGAAGTATGGTTGCTTCTGACTCTACGATGATTCAGATGGGCAATAATACCAGCACTGGCGGAAACAACACAGGTGGAAACAATACCAGCAATAACACAGGAGGAGCGGGTTCGACTCAAAACAACCCTGTAATGCCAATTGTAAATTGCTCAAACATAGACTGGAATCTAACCACAGGTGTCACACTTGATGATTGTTTGAACGCAACAGAATCATTCTGGTTTGACTTCAATAGCACTGGTGGAATTGTATGGATCGACCCAGAAGTTGCAGTCGGCTATGATTACGTTGTATACGGCGGCCCCAATATCACTGGAGTAAACATACCAGTTGGCTATGGAGACGACATTTTCGACCTGTTCTTGTTTGATTCAGTAACTGGTTGGTATGATACTGGCACCAATATTGATGCGGGAACAACCTACGAGTTCAACCCACCAACAGACAACATGTCGATTCGTGGAATCGAGACCTCAGAAATGCTTAATCCAACTGACCCTACTGCATTCGTTAGCGGATTAACTTTCGAAACCAATGGTACAGTAGTAATGACCATGACTCCGGTTACAGAAAATCTCACTTGTGGCTATAATGGTGAACTAACAGATTTGATGATTTGGACAAATAACAATGCGTTCGTTGAAGGTTATGACTTCATACCAGCATGGTACGATGTAAATTGCAGTGTAATTGGTGAATATTACACCCTCGATGTTTACTTGGAAGATTCCTCAGGAATGTCTGTTGATTTTGCCACTTGGAGTTGGAATGAGACAAATGGATTCGAATCTATGCAAGATAGCTGGACTGACCTTGAGGTTGGAACTTATTGTATCAACGCTACACTTTGGGTGAATGTCTCAACCTTCGTTGATTTGGAAATTACTTGCTTTACAATTAGCGAAGACACAAGCGGTAACAACACTGGCGGTAATAATTCTCAGTTTGGTTATGGAGGCCATTTGGATAATTATTGTTACAGTTTGAATGAATCAATATTATTTTACCTAGAGATAGCAGCCCCTGGTGGAACAGATATAGAAATACACTGGCAGGTTACTAACATTGATGGAGACCTTCTCGCATTAGATGTTGTAACATTGTTTTTGGATGCTTCGGGAGAGTATATTTCAAATCTGTCAATTATTCCAACTGATGGCTCATCATTCTTCGAAGCTGGCGAATATACGTTATTCGTTAACCTAATTTACAGTAGTAATCAAAGCAACGTATTCTCCGATAGTCCATATTACCACTCTTTTGAGGTAGAATGTGGGGGTAATAATACATCTTCGGGAGAGATAGATTGGTGGAGCTATGACGGTGCATTGGACGAGGATTGTATCGAAGGGCCATTCTACGTTAAAGGGACTCTGTCCGACTTAAGTAATCTAACTGGAGGTAGCACTGAACTCTACTACACAATCTACCACGTTGATGAAACTGGGTTAGAAACTCCTACAGGAATGTCTTACAGTACGACAGTAACTTTCGATAGCACTGGTTCTTCAGATGTTAGTATTTTGATAGACCCAACAGGATATGCTGACGGACAATATTACCTTCATTTGCACACCGATGTGTTGAGTAATGGTTACTCTTTTGACCAACACTATTGGTTTACTCTTGGTTGTGATGGAGTTTGTGGCCAAGATTCATCATTGATAACATCAAATTATGAGATTTGGTCCAACTCATTTGGTACATTATTCGGTAATTGGGACGAATGGAATCAATCCATGAACGGCTCCAATTCAGTAAACGACGATACTCCACAGATCTATCAAGGAGATACACTCAGTGCGAATATGTGGTTCTCATGCTTGGTTCATGGAGATGATTATCTCGCGAACCTAACAGTTACGAACGATGCAAATTTGATTGTGTTTTCAGAAGAGGAAAGCTTCACACAAGACAGTTGGTCAACTTGGTATAGCTTCTATGAGAGTGGAATCTCGACAGACCTGCTACCTACTGGAGAATATTGTTTGACTTTTACACTGTATGTCTCACCATTTGGCTCTTCAGATGTGATTTACACTCTGACAGAGTGCGTGGAGATTGTTCCGCTTGATGATTGGGATGGGTGTGGTACAAACCTAACTTATCTAGAACATTTACAAAATGTAAACGGCAATCCATTTGTTCAGCAAGGTACAGTATTCTTGACAACATCAGAAATCTGGTACAATAATTTCGTGGATTGTTTGGTCATTGGTGAAAATTACACTATGGTCTCGACTGTGACTCATGACGGTTCACAATACATGCAAGAGACTGATAATTTCACAGTTAACCAATTCTCTGATACGACCCAGTGGAGTTGGGTAACTATCTCGAGTTGGAACTCTGATGCACCGGTTGGAAATTACTGTGTTGAAACAACTATCCATTCAACAGATTCGACATACACGAATATGATTGCATTGGTTTCAACTGTCACAGATTGCTTTGCAGTAGTAGAAATAACTCCGACTGATTGGTGGGGTGACCAAACCAATAACTCTACAGGTTCTCCGAATAACCCTATCATGCCTGATACAAACTGTACTAACTTGAGTAGTTCTTTGTCTGGATTGAATTTGACAAATGCATTCAACTTGAGCGATTGTGAGAATGGAACAGGATTCTGGTTCAACTTGACAGTCAATGGAACCGGTGTCAACTGGTACGACCCTGTTTACGCAGTCGGATATGACTTCGAGGTTCTCAGTGGACCTAAGTTCGCATCTGTAGTAGTTCCACCAGGTTATGGAGATGACAAGTATGACATCTATCTCTGGGATGGTTCTGACTACGTGTTAGCTGCATCTGATTTGGATGCACTAACTCAGTACTGGTTTACTGATGACGGTCAGATTACAACAACGCCAGGAGACTACGATGGAATTACTATGTTCTCTATTCGCGGATTAGAATTGGATGCTAAATTGGACCCAGATGACCCTAATGCATTCGTAACAGGATTGACATTTGTCCAAGATCCAAACGAAGTCTCAGAGGTAGTACTCAGCATGAATCCGATTCGAGTATCTGATGAAGACGATGACGGAATCGCAGACGCTGATGACAACTGTGTAAATGATGCAAATACAGACCAAGCAGACGCTGATGGCGACGGTATTGGTGACGCTTGTGAGAATTTAGGCACTACCGATGGTGAAGGCGATGGTGACGGCGGTGGAGATGACAAATCTGAATCAGATTCCAACAGAACACTCGCTTACGCAGCACTGCTTGCAGTTGCTCTTGTCGGCGTTCTAGTGATGTTTGGTCGTGAAGACGAACGCTGAAACTGTGCAAAAAGCATTGCAGGCCACTTGAAGTGGTCTAATTCGCTAGTCGATTTGCTAATTGTAGGAGAGTTTCGCTCTCTTGTTGCAGTGAACGGATGTATCTAGGAATTGTGTGCTTTGATGATTTCAAGTCATCAAGTGAACCAACCCATTCTAATTCGGTTGTAGGTGGGCCAAATTCAGCCGATTCGCTTGATTGAACAGACCATACAGAGCATCCATCTCCGTCTTCTGAGGCGATTTGTAGGCACCATGTTTGCGGTAGAATTGAGTTCTCACATTTCAGGTCGTTTGTGTTACTATTCACTACAATACAATCCTCGATGATATAGTTGGCTCCCATTTCTTCCAGGGCTGAAATCGCATCATCATCTTCTGCACCGTGTTGGAACCATATTAGCGGGAACTGGCTATGGTCCTGGCTCAAAATTAGGTTTCGAACAACGCCTCTCGCCCTTTCTGGAGCGAGAAATAGGACTACAA
>WTIA01000100.1 GCA_011522915.1 Methanobacteriota archaeon | reverse complement strand
GATCGCATAGCCTGGCCATTGCGTCGGATTGCTAATCCGATGGGTCTTCCCACGGGGGTTCGAATCCCCCTCGCCGCGCTCCCAATCCTCAAATTTAATCGATTATTCCGCATTGAGGAACTTTCTATTCTTACCCGCAGAATCTTTCCATTTTAGGGCAAGAACATTGACCAACGGTGCGACTAGGATGAATAGGACTGCAAAGTACCAAACATGGTTACTAGGGACTGCTACAATGTATACAAAAGCGATAAACATCCATGCAAGGTAACCCAGAGAACGCATGAACGATGCAAATGCAAGTGGCATTCTGCCGTTAGAATCTAGTTCTTCGTTTGGATCTATCTTCCATACAGTTACCGAATACCAAATCGTGATTATTGTTGCAAGCAAAGCCCAAGCTTCAGGGAGCCCTGAATCTGGCCAGAAAATAGGAACTGCGCCAAGCATCAATAGCAAAACACAGTAGATTTTCGATTCTAGTAGAGTTCTTTCCGCACCCTTAACATCTGGCAACATGGGAACTCCAACCTTTCCGTATTCTCCACTTCTATACAACGCTAAAGCCCAAAAGTGAGGTGGAGTCCACAGGAAAATTAGCATGAATAACATCCAAGGAACCGGTGATGCCAAATCGAATGGATTCAAGTTGTCTGGAATAGATGCTGATGAAGCAACAATCCATCCAATAACCGGTGGTGTAGAGCCTGCTATACCCCCAATTACGATGTTTTGAGATGTTCTCCTCTTCAACCATATAGTGTAAATGAATACGTAAAATAACACTGAAAACATTGACCAGAATGCGGCTTTCCAGTGAAATGGTAGAAATATTGCGCTTCCTATTACGGCGATAATGATTCCAAAAATCAATGCATGATTTGGTGAAATCCATCCATTTGGAATTGGTCTTGTCCTTGTTCTAGACATTCCAGGGTCTATGTCCCTATCATACACCATGTTGATGGCGTTGGAGCCTCCTGCGGCCAATGTGCCTCCAACCAGTGTGACTACACATGCTTCTAAGGTATCGATCCAAGTTCTATCGCCGTTAATTGCTTCACTTCTGACCATCAAATCATGCGCTATAATTGCACAAATTGCTGTAACTTGAAGCAGTATAACAACCCTGAGTTTCATCAATTGGAGATAAATCGTAATTATGCCGGGCTTATCACTCATCCTCGGCACCTTCTTCGCTCATTTGCAAAAGCATCAACCCTACTGACGCTGCTAGGAAACTCGCAACTCCAAGGACTAGGTGTAGTAGTGATAATCCCTCCGGGAAATCTCCTACTTCTGCTTCGACTACATACAGACCACCAACAAATACATTGGCTAACCACAAAGCACCTGCAGTATCTAAGCATCTTGTATATGCCTCATTTACTGCAAACTCTCTTGCGGTTTCCTTGAATCTCATTACACCCAAAATTAGAGCTATTCCAACAACTCCAGCGCCTATGCGGTGAACCATTTGAACAAGTATTCCGCTATTATCCAAGGTTGGAAGAACATCTCCCTGGCATTTCGGCCAGCCATCCGGGAAACCAACTGAACAACCCATATTTCCTGTTGGAGAGGAAGAAACCCAAGCCCCGAGAATCAACAACAAGAAAATCGATGCTGTTAGGATTTTGTACCTCTTGAATTCCTTTTCTTTGAAACTATTTGGAACATTGAACACCTTCCAATTAGCACCCTCCAATTTGCGCATAGCAAAGAATTGCCATAACAGAATAAAGACGAAACAACACGCTAACCCTAAGTGAAGAGCAACCGACCAATCTGCATTGTCAAACCTAACGGTTACAGCCCCGGCTATTCCTTGAATTGTAAGCAAAATACCAGTAAAGAATGAAATTTTTACTAATGAACTTCCGTAAAGTTCCTTTCGTTTGAGAATTATCAAGAAATTTGCTAAAACCGGTATCGCCATCAAGCTCGCTAGTACGCGATGAATCCATTCGATGAATATCTCAAAAGTGGTATATCTCTTGTCCGGACCACGACTGTCATACTCCTCTGTTTCATCATACCATATCCCTTGGTCTTCCTCTGAAACATCAAATCCCCATGTGCCAAAACATTGGGGCCAATCTGGACAAGACTCACCCGCATCATAAATCCGAATTGTCCCACCAACGACAATAATCATCATTGCCATTATCGCTATCGCGAGAGGCAACGTTGAGGGTCGGCGGAACCATTTGGTCTCCATTGCTTCTGCGGGGTTCAAGGCTCCCTTTTAACAAACTGTACGTGTTGCGTGACAATATGCGAGCAATCCTTGTCGCTGGCCTGTTTGCGACCCTGTTGTTCATGCCCGGAATTGCAAGTTCTCATGGGATATTAGGTGCACATTCCGAAGGTTATGTCGCAGATGTGATTGTCGTTGACCTGAATTGTGATGAGAATGAGACGTGTGTTTCACGTCCAAGCCATATCGTTGAGTATTACGGTGCTGATTGGTGTGATGAATGTCCTAAGGTGGAAGCACAACTAAACAATATGACTGATGATTCTGTTGTCACAATTAGCCACAGGCCCTCATCCAGTGATGACTTTTGGCTTCAATCTTCGAAAGATAGATTCCTTGATGTATACGGATTATGGGGGTATCCTTCGGTTGCCGTCGACGGGCACTACATTCTCGCAGGGCCCACTCAAGCGCAAGAATTGAATTCTCTGATTTCTGATTATGACTCAAATTACAGTGGAATTACCAACGTAAGTTTGAACGGGACAAACATAGCATTGAGTGGAAATTTCACAAATATGTCGCTAGATATTTGGACTGTAAATTCCAGCGTTTTAACACCAAATTTGGTCACAAATCACACTAACTATTCCCAGTCAAGCATCGTGGATTTAGACGGTGATTTGTTGGTTATAGTTTTGTCAAAACCGGGCTACATAGCACTAGTTTCAGGATCTTCAATGCCTGCTAATGATTACATACCAGATGGCGGCATTGACAGTATTGGAACCGAAGAAAATAACCTAAGTGGTAGTACAATAATTATCATCACTGTGCTTCTTTTGATGATATCCTTACCAGCAACTTATCAGTTATTCCAAGTGATGCGAATGCCACCTCCAATCGAAGAAGAATGAAAACTACCGTGTTGCGTAGGGTTCAAGAACAAGACGATGGTCGCAAACTTCGCACGAACTGTGTATGAGGTGTCAATTATGGTCAAACCAAAGAATCCCCACACCCGCTTTGAAAGAGCAAGAATCATCGGTGCACGCGCCCTTCAGATTGGAATGGGTGCGCCACTAAACGCTCCAGAGGATGTTCTACGTGAAGCATTCAAGGAAGAACTAGTATCTCTTTACGGTATGGAAGAAGCATCCGTGCGCTTCGTTCTAGACCCACTTAAGATTGCAATGTATGAGTACGACAACGAACTCATTCCAATCGACACAGACCCTCACGAAGAGTGAAATTAGTTTTCTGCGGCATAACCGTAGAATTCTGGCCTCTCCGGGTCAGGGATTGCATCTCTCTTAACCAACATAGTCCTTACAGCCCATAGGTCTGTAAAAACACGATACTTCAGGGTCATATCGAGGTAATCTACACCGCTCGAACCCCCGGTACCCATCCTTCGTCCAATCATTCTCTCTACCATTCTAGCATGATGTGACCTAAACAAAATCATTGATTCTTCCAAATCAACAACTGTGTCAATCAATCGCCTCGGCCAAGAAAGCAGTGGTAATTCTCTGTAAGATTCGATGAATAAGAGCCCCGCCCTTGATGCAGAGACTTGACCCTCAGGCAATAAGAACGAGCGGGCCCCTTCAATTCCAGATTGGATTCTAGGACGAACCGTTTCCTCAGTCCCGTGTCCTATCTTTACCATGTGTGAGATAACAGACTCGCCATGCTCCTCCATCGATTTTAGGTGACCATTAACGAAGTCAGTCAACACTCCTAGATCTCCTGATACACCGTTTACAGGAGTTCTTTCCAACCATTTTCCTAGAACTTCATTTAGAGATGGCAAATTGTCAATTCGAACCATTTCAGCCATGACCTCATCACTCAATTTACCCTCTGAGTGCAACTTACGATTGTGCACCATTGGGTCCATTCCACCGATTCTTTGTTCGGATTCTAAGCCAAGTAGCATCTCTAATGTTCTAAGTTGCCAACTCTCAAATCCTGAAGAGGTACCCAATCTATCTCTGAAGGCTAAGAAGTCTTGAGGTGCTAGAGTCTCCATCACTTTCCACTGTGCAGCTAGTAGGCGGAAAATCTCTGAGCATCTTTCCAAGTGACTAACAATCACTGGAATTTGTTTCTCATCGACTTCATCTACATTCATCAAATCAAGTGCATCTTCCAACTCTCTGTTGATTTGCTTGAACCAAAGCTCGAAGGCTTGGTGTGTGACAATAAAGTGCATCTCGTGATTTGTTGGTGGAGGATTGTGACCCTCTGGTCCAGATTGAAGTTTCAACAATTCCTCTAGTTGGAGATAGTTGCCGTAGGTCATTCTACTACCCGGAGAACCTTCGCTCATGAAGTATGCACTGAGGGTAGGGCTTGAAACCTTGACGGAGGAAAATTAGCGCTCGTTTGCTATTCTTACACAACAGAATATACCAAGAAAAGATTCTATTTGCGTAACGGATATTAGTAAGACACTGAAGCGTTCGACATGGGCGTAGACATAGGACTGTTGCGAAGTTGGCTTGATTCCTATGACCCAGAAAACATCACAATCGGTGTTGTTGCTTCCCACTCATCGCTTCAAATCCTTCACGGAGCACGTATGGAAGGATTCAGAACTCTAGGAATTGCTGTCGGAGAAAATCGCCGACGATTCTACAAAGCATTCCCAGGAGCGGACCCAGACGAGTGGTTAATGCTAGACAATTATCGAGAGATGCTAGACCATGCTGAATGGTTTAGAGAAAATAACGTTATTATCATACCTCACGGCTCTCTTGTGGAATACCTTGGAAGTACAAATTTCAAGAGTCTAGAAGTTCCAACCTTTGGAAACAGAGGAATTCTACACTGGGAAAGCAGCAGAGAAAGACAGAGACAATGGCTTGAGCAAGGAGGTTGCTCAATGCCTAAGGTAATCGATGACCCTCACGATATCGACGGCCCTGTAATCGTAAAGTATGCAGGAGCAAAGGGTGGAGAAGGATACTTCATCGCTAGAGACTACCGTGACTTCAGAAGAAACGTCAATTTGGAAGAAGAATTCACTATCCAAGAGTATGTTCTGGGTTGCAGATACTACCTGCACTTCTTCTTCGACCCAACGGCGACAGATGGATTCCAAGTACAGGGCAGAGGCTCTAACGCTGGCAAGAACCTAGGCAGGCTCGAATTGATGAGCATGGACAGAAGAGACGAGTCAAACGTAGATGAATTCTACAAATTGGGTAGCCTAAGAGACCTGCGTGAAATGAGCTTAGAGCCTTCATTCGTAGTTACAGGTAACCAACCGGTTGTAATCAGAGAAAGCCTACTACCAAGAGCATTTGAAATGGCTGAAGGAACTGTAGCAGCATCATTCGAACTTGAAGAAGGCTCTCGAGGAATGATTGGCTCATTCTGTTTGGAGACAATCGTAACTGACAAACTTGAATTCAGAGTGTTTGAGATCAGTGCAAGAATCGTTGCAGGTTCAAACCCATTCGTCGGCGGCTCACCTTACAGTGACATCAATGAAGCATTCATGTCAACTGGCAGAAGAATCGCTCGCTCAATCAAGAAGGCAATCGAGGATGACTGCCTAGAGCAAATCCTCTCTTGAT